>NZ_JBKFBI010000052.1:0-35841 GCF_053346095.1 Methylobacterium sp. A52T
CGGTCGAGGTGCCGCTGCCGCCGCGCCGTCCGTCGCTCCAGATGCTCGCCGCCGCGACGCCGCGGCGCGCTCCGGCCGCCGCGCCGGTGCGCGAGGCCACGGCCCTGCCGGTCGAGTAGCGCGCCCGCTCCGGCGCGGGCGCAGACTGGCGATCGCCCGCCCGGCCGGCCCCTCTGCCCACACAAGGATCATGCCCAAGGCTTGACCATCGGGTCGATCCGCAACACATAGGCGCCACGCCAGCAACGTGGTTGGATCGTTACGGTACGGACCGGCGCCGCGAGACAGCGGCCGTACGCGGGTGGCGCACGACGGATCTCAGGGCAGGAAACGCCGGTCTACGCGCGCACGTTCGGGCAGCTTCCTGTCCGGCGGAACGCCAAAGCGCGATGGATCTCGAAGCGGCAGGCATGCAGGGCACGGACTCTGCTTTCGAGCTGGCAGGAAAGCGGACGGCGCCATGACCGGCGTGGAACAGGAATCTCTCTTTCTCACGGACCTCGGGCGACGCGTCAGGCACGCGCGCACCGTGCGCGGGCTGTCGCGCAAGGTTCTGTCGCAGACCTCGGGCCTGTCCGAGCGCTACATCGCGCAGCTGGAGGGCGGCCAGGGCAACGTCTCGATCATCTTGCTGCGGCGGGTGGCGAACGCCATGGGCGTGCGGCTGGACGACCTGATCACCGGCAACGACGCGCTGCCCGACTGGCCGGTGGTGCGCGACCTCCTCGCCCAGGCGAGCCCGGCCCAGATCGTCGCCGCCAAGGAGGCCCTGTCCGGCGGCAGCCGGCCCGAATCGAGCAACCGGCCGCGCGTGGCGCTGACCGGACTGCGCGGCGCCGGCAAGTCGACCCTCGGCAAGCTCGCGGCCGAGCGCCTCGGCTGGACCTTCGTGGAGCTCAACGCCGAGATCGAGCGGGAGAACGCCCTCTCGGTCCAGGAGATCTTCGCGATCTACGGCCAGGAAGGCTACCGCCGGCTCGAGCAGGCGGCCTTGCGGCGCCTGACCGAGCATCCTGGACCGCTGATCCTCGCGACGAGCGGCGGCATCGTCGCGGAACCGCTCACCTACGATCTGCTCCTCCAGGCGTTCTACACCATCTGGCTGCGCGCCCGGCCGGAGGAGCACATGAGCCGCGTCCGCGAGCAGGGACACCTCGCCACGACGGGCGACCACGCCTCCGCGATGCAGGAGCTGCGCGCCGTGCTGGCGAGCCGCGAACCGCTCTACGCCCGGGCCCCGGCGACGGTGGACACCTCCAACATCCCTGTCCAGACGATGCTTGACCGCCTGACGGCGGCGATCGAGGCGCGGTTCGGGCAGGGCGTGCCGCTGGCGGACTGACCCGCCCGCGTTCGCTGACAGCCATGCGACCGATGCGGCCCCCGGGCCGCGCCGGCCCTTGATCGCCGCGGTGCAGCGCACCACGCTAGGGCAGTACCCGCGGTCCGTCGCCGCCGCTGCCGTCTCTCAGGGCGGGACAACCATCCCGCCCGAGCGGGCGCCGGACCGGCCCCGCCGCACGCGCGACCGGCAGACCCCGCGAAGTCCCGGACATGAGCATCCGACTATGAGCGCCAGTCCCGCCTTCACTCACCCATCGCATGACCTCGCGGTCGTCGACCCGGTCTGGTCGCGGTTGCGGGACGAGGCGGAGGATGTCCTGCGGACCGAACCGCAGCTCGCCTCCTTCATCGTCGCGACCATCCTGAACCACACCACGCTGGAAGGCGCTGTCTCCCACCGGGTGGCGGCCCGGCTCGGGCACCCGTCGCTCCCGGCCGAACTCGTCGCCCACGCCTTCCACGAGGCGATCACGGTGGATCCGGGAATCGGCCAGGCGTTCCGCGCCGATATCGGCGCGGTGATCGACCGGGATCCGGCGACGCTCCGGGCCCTCGAGCCGGTCCTGTACTTCAAGGGCTTCCACGCCCTGCAGGCCTACCGCCTCGCCCACCATGTCTGGAACCGCGGTCGGCGCGACCTCGCCCTCTACCTCCAGAGCCGGGTCTCGGAGGTGTTCCAGTGCGACATCCATCCGGCGGCGCGGATCGGTCGGGGCGTCTTCCTCGACCACGCCACCGGCCTCGTGGTCGGGTCGACCGCGGTGATCGAGGACGACGTGTCGATCCTCCACGCCGTGACCCTGGGCGGCACCGGCAAGCAGCGCGGCGACCGCCACCCCAAGATCCGCCGCGGCGTGATGATCGGCGCCGGCGCCAAGATCCTGGGCAACATCGAGGTCGGGGCCTGCGCCCGGGTGGCGGCGGGCTCGGTGGTGCTGCGGCCGGTGCCGCCGAACACGACGGTCGTCGGCGTGCCGGCGCGCGTGGTCGGCACCGCCGGCTGCGACGATCCGGCCCGGGCGATGGACCAGCTCGTCGCCCTCGATCAGTTCATCCACCTGGGCGACGGGATCTGACCCGGGGCCGTCGCGCTTGCCGCTCCGCCCGCGGCGTGGCAAGCCCTCGGCCCATCCGCGGCGCCAGCGCCGCCAGGGGAGATCGACCAGCGTGACCAAAGCCGAGACCGCGAAGCTTCAGGACTATCTGCGCCGCAAGTTCGCGAACAACAATATCCGCCTCACCGCGATGAAGACCGGCGACTCCGCCGAGGTGTTCATCGGCGAGGAGTCGATCGGCGTGATCGCCGACGACAAGGAGGACGGCGACGATTCCTTCGTCTTCCGGATGGCGATCCTCGACATCGATCTCGAGGAAGAGGCCTGAGGCCTCCAGCCCGGCCGGACCCGCGTCCCGGGCCGGGTCCCGCCGGCCAGCACCTGTGCACCGATTAACGCTAACGAAGACTCGTGCTTAACAATCGGTAAACGGCGTGAGTACAGTGCGCGCAACCTGTATCAGGAGCGCGAATAATGGTCCTCACGCCCGTCGCCCTCGAGTCGATCCGGACCCTCTGCATCGGACTGGCGCTGTCCGGCCTGATCGCCAGCGCCTTCGAGCTGTTCGCGGCGCGGCGGGCGAGCTTCAGCCTGCTGGAGCGCGGCGGTCTGCCGGCGGTCGCTGCCCTGCCGATGCTGGCCTTCTCGGCGCCGTTCATCATCCTGCGCAACACGGTGCGCGGTCGGCGGATCGAGGGGCGCCCGATCCCGTTCGTGATGCTGGCGACGGTCATCGCGTGCGGCTGGAGCCTGCTCTCGGGCCGCGTCGCCCTCGACCTCGCCGCGATGCTGGTCGGCGCCTGACCGGGTTCAGGGCTCGGCGGTGGCCACCTGCGCGGTCCCGTCCTTGCCCTCCAGGGACACCCAGGCCGCGCCGTCCTGGCCGGCCCGCTTGATGAAGTTGTAGCCGGTGCGGCGCCAGGAGCGGATCGCGTCGGTCTTGTTGTCGAGGATGAAGTCGCCGCGGTCGGTCCGGACCGTCAGCACCGCGTGGCCCTCGTTGGTCTCGTCGATCACCACGGTCATCAGCAGGGCGCGCCGCGGCAGGCCGCGCTCCACCAGCATCCGCCGCTTCAGCAGCTGGTAATCCTCGCAATCGCCGAACCCGTCATCGGGGAAGTCCCAGCGGTCGACGACGCCCCAATGCGCCTGATCGGTGATCGGCCGGATGCGCGCGTTCACGCGGCGGTTGACGCTCTGCAGGGTCCGCCACACCGCCACGGTCAGGGAAATCTCGGCCGGCTCGGCCGTGTCGACCGTGCATTCCTGAGGCGTGCGGGCGCAGAAATCCGTCCAGCCCGCGATCGCCCGCACCGGCCCGGTCGGCTCGGCGGCGGTCACCTGATCCGGCAGGACCAGCCGCGCATGGGCGTGGGTCGTGGCGCCGCCCATCGCGAGGATCGTGCCCAGCAGGGCGAAACTCGCCGCCTGCCGCGCGCGGCACGCCGCGTGCGTCCACCCGCGCCACCGCAGCGGGCCGAAGAGCTGACACGAGATACCGCCATCCGCGTGCCGCATGGTTCAAGCCCCCGCCGCCCGATGATGACGGAAGGGTGACACGGCCACGTGCGACGCACAATGGGTCAGGGCAAGACAGGCAACGCGCAGGGAGCCCTATCGGTTCCGATTTAAGAGAGTGTTGCATCCGCGGGGCTAGCCGAGAGCGTATGCACTGAGTGAATAGCCGCTCTGCGCCTTCTCGGAAGGCCTTGATTCAGGTCAGCTTTGCCGGCTTCTCAGCACGGCTCGCACGGGGGATTCGCGGCGGGCTCGATCGAGACGCGTGAAGCCGGCCAGCCCGTCGCCGATGGGGCCGCGCCCCAGGAAAGGTTCCGCCATGCAGCCCGCCATCCAGCAGGTGATCAGAGCGCTCGCCGAGGATGGTCGGGCCGGCGCGATCAATATCGCGGAGCACGCGGTCGATTCCTACCTCGCCGACGCGCCGAGCGAGGGCGACAGGGCGCTGTCGCGGGACATCCTGGTCCGGGATCTCGCCAGCCTCCGGGGCGTCGCCCCGCATCTCGCGGCCTTCATCGGCCGGGTCGAGTCCTACGTGGCGAGCCTCGCCCAGCCGTCGCTGAGCCGGGCGGCCTGAGGCCGCTTCACCGGTTGGCGGTGGTGACCGGGGAGGTGACGCCGCCGAGGGAGACCCAGGCGACGGCGTCCTGGCTCTCGCGCTTGATGAACACGTAGCCGGTCTTGTGCCAGGGCAGGATCGCGCTGGTCTTGTTGTCGAGCACCAGATCGCCCCGGTCGGTGATCAGGGTCAGCACGGCGTGGCCCTCACCCTTCTCGTCGATCACCACGGTCATGCGCATCGCCCGCCGCGGCAGGCCGGCCTCGGCCAGCATGTGCCGCTTGAGCAGCTGGAAGTCCTCGCAGTCGCCGATGCCGTCCTCGGCCAGGTCCCAGCGGTCGGCCACGTGCAGGTGGTCCTGATCGGTCATCGGCTCGATCGCCTTGTTGACCCGCCGGTTCACCGACACGATCGTCGCCCAGGTCGCCGGCGTCAGGCTGATCCGGGCCGGCTCGCCCCGGTCCAGCGCGCACTCCGCCGCGTAATTCTGGCAGAACGTCACCCACGCGGCGATCGGCTTGGCGTCGCCCAGGATCTTGGCGCCCACGTCCGCGGGCAGGCTCGCCAGCGTCTGCGCCTGAACCGGAGCGGCGAGGCCGAGCAGCGTCGCCGCTCCGACCAGCATCCCCCGAACCGTCCTGAGAAGCCCCGCGCCCATCGAACCCGTCCCCGTTGTTGAGGACAGGATTGCGCCGCAGAGCCTCCGCGGCGCTGAAGCGGATGCGCGCAATTTTACCGATCCCTCGGTGCGGGCCCGGTCACGCGCGACAGCGTCGACGGGAGACTTGAGAACCCCTGTAAATCGGCAGCTTCGGCTTCGGAAACCGGAAACCTTGAGGGTTCGTCACCCGGGGACCCGAGCCCTCAGGAGCGCCGCCGCCATCGCGAGCGCAGCGAGGCGCGCCAGGACGGCGCCAGGCCGACCGATGGCGCGCTGCCCTGGGTCGCCTCGCTGCGCCCGCGATGACGGGGCGGAAACGCTCAGCCCGCCGTCTGATCGAGCTTGCGCTCGGCCTCGCCCTTCAGCTCCGGGAAGTCCGCCTGCGTGTAGGCGCGGCCCCGGTGCGGATCCTCGGTGATGCCCTCGTGCTCCAGGCGGCGCAGCTGCACCCGCCGGATCTTGCCCGAGATCGTCTTGGGCAGGTCGGTGACGAATTCGAGCCCGCGCAGGCGCTTGAAGGTCGCGAGGCGGGCGTTGGTGAAGCGGAAGATGTCGAGCGCCGTCTCGGGCCCGGGGCTGGCTCCGGCCACCAGGGACACGTAGGCCTTCGGGATGGTGTGGCGCATCGGATCGGGCACCGGCACCACCGCCGCCTCGGCCACGGCCGGGTGCTCGATCAGCACGCTCTCCAGCTCGAAGGGGCTGATCCGGTAGCCCGACGACTTGAACACGTCGTCGGCGCGGCCGACGAAGGTGTAGCAGCCCTGCTCGTCCACGAAGGCGACGTCGCCGGTGTGGTAGAGGTTGCCGGCCGCGCCCGACAGGTTGCCCTGGCCGTCGTCGTAGCCCTGCATCAGGCCGGCGGGCCGGTGGGCGCCGAGTTCGAGGCAGACCTCGCCCTCGGTGGCCGGCTGGCCGTCGAGGTCGAGGACGCGCACCCGGTAGCCCGGGAGGGGCCGTCCCAGGGCGCCCGGCACTACCGGCTGCCCCGGCGTGTTGGCCATGAGCGCGGTGGTCTCGGTCTGGCCGTAGCCGTCGCGGATCGTGAGGCCCCAGGCGCCCTTCACGCGCTCGATCACCTCGGGATTCAGGGGCTCGCCCGCCGCGCAGACCTCGCGCAGGGCGAGCCGCTTCCCGGTCAGATCCTCCTGGATGATCATTCGCCAGACGGTCGGCGGCGCGCAGAGCGTCGTGGCGCCGGTACGCTCCAGCTGCGCCAGCAGCGCGGCCGCGTTGAACGGCGCCTGGTTGATCACCAGGATCGTCGCGCCGGCGTTCCAGGGCGCGAAGAACGAGGACCACGCGTGCTTCGCCCAGCCCGGCGAGGAGACGTTGCAGTGCACGTCCCCCGGCTGCAGCCCGAGCCAGTACATCGTCGAGAGCGCGCCCACCGGGTAGGAGCGGTGGCTGTGGCGCACCAGCTTCGGCTTCGCCGTGGTGCCGGAGGTGAAGTAGAGGAGCAGCGGGTCGTCGGCGGCGGTCGGGGCGTCCGGCGCGAAGCTGTCCGAGGCCGTGAAGGCGTCGTCGTAGGCCGCCCAGCCCTCCGTCGGAGCCCCGGTGACGAGGCGGACGGCGCCGCCCGTGTCGAGGCCGGCGAACCGTGCGATCTGCTCCGGCCCGGCCACGATCGCCCGCGGGCGGCCGCGGGCGAGGCGGTCGGCGAGCTCGTCGGCGGTGAGCAGCGTGGTCGCCGGGATGACCACGGCGCCGAGCTTCATCGCGGCCAGCATGGTCTCCCACAGGGCCGGCACGTTGCCGAGCAGCAGGAGCAGGTGGTCACCGCGCTTCAGGCCGAGCTGACGCAGGTGGTTGGCCACCTGATTGGACCGTGCCGCGAGCTCGCCGAAGGTGAGGCTCTGCTCGGCCCCGCTGCCGGCCTCGACGATCCGCAGGGCGGCGCGGTCACGGCTCTCGGGGCCGGCGAGGACGGCGTCGAACCAGTCGAGCGCCCAGTTGAACGGCACCGGGTCCGGCCACGCGAAGGCCGCGACGGCGGCAGCGTAGTCGGTGCGATGGGCCAGCAGAAGGTCGCGGGCCTCCCGGAAGCTCGGCATGGTCGTTCCCTCCCCGTCTTGTGGTCTTGGCGATCCGCCCCGTCGGCCGGGGCGGACCGCGGCCTCAGGTGTTCTCGAACCGGGGCGGCCGCTTCTCTACAAAGGCGGCCATGCCCTCCTTCTGGTCCTTGGTGGCGAACATGGCGTGGAACACCCGCCGCTCGAACCGGATGCCCTCGGTCAGCGTGGTCTCGTAGGACCGGTTGACCGCCTCCTTGGTCATCATGGCGATCGGCAGCGACATCGACGCGATGGTCTCGGCCGCCTTCAGCGCCTCGTCGAGGAGCTGGTCGGCCGCGATCACGCGCGAAACGAGGCCGGCGCGCTCCGCCTCGGCGGCGTCCATCATCCGCCCGGTCAGGCACATCTCCATGGCCTTGGCCTTGCCGACGAAGCGGGTCAGCCGCTGGCTGCCGCCGATGCCCGGCATCACGCCGAGCTTGATCTCGGGCTGGCCGAACTGCGCCGTGTCGGCCGCCAGGATGATGTCGCACATCATGGCGAGCTCGCAGCCGCCGCCCAGCGCGTAGCCCGCCACCGCGGCGATGATCGGCTTGCGCACGGCGACGAACCGGTCCCAGTCGGCGAACCGGTCGCCGGCGTACATCTCCGCGTAGGTGGCGTGCTGCATCTCCTTGATGTCGGCGCCGGCCGCGAAGGCCTTGGCCGAGCCGGTGAGGACGATGCAGCCGATCCCCGGATCCGCGTCCGCCTCGGTCGCCGCCCGGATCACCTCCCGGGTGAGCTGCGCGTTGAGGGCGTTCAGCGCCTTCGGCCGGTTAAGGGTGATCAGCAGGACGCGCCCGCGCGTCTCCGTCAGGATCGTCTCGTACGTGTCGCTCACGACTCGCCTCCCTGCCCGCGGAGCATACGGATGATCGCGGAAAAGTCCTCTCCCCCGTGGCCCGCGCCCTCAAACAGACCGTAGATCTGCGCGGCCTCCGCGCCCAGCGGCGTCGCCGCCCCCGCGGCGATGGCGGCGGCCTGGGCGAGCCGGAGGTCCTTGAGCATCAGCGCGGCGGCGAAGCCCGGCTTGTAGCCGTTGTTGGCCGGCGAGGTCGGCACCGGGCCCGGCACCGGGCAGTAGGTGGTCAGCGACCAGCACTGGCCCGAGGAGACCGAGGCCACGTCGTAGAGCGCCTGGTGCGACAGGCCGAGCTTCTCGCCGAGCGCGAAGGCCTCGCTGACGCCGATCATCGAGATGCCGAGGATCATGTTGTTGCAGATCTTGGCCGCCTGCCCGGCCCCGGCATCGCCGCAATGGAACACGTTCTTGCCCATCGCCTTCAGCAGCGGCTCGGCCTTGGCGAAGGCGGCGGCGGCGCCGCCGGCCATGAAGGTCAGCGTCCCGGCCTTGGCGCCGCCGGTGCCGCCGGAGACCGGCGCGTCCACCGACAGGCAGCCCCGCGCCTCGGCGAGGGCGTGGGCCTTGCGGGCGCTCTCGACGTCGACCGTGGAGGAATCGATCAGGAGCGTGCCGGCGGGCAGGGCCTCGGCGAGTTGCGTCCAGACCTCGACCACGTGCCGCCCGGCGGGCAGCATGGTGATCACGACATCCGCCCCTTGGGCCGCCTCCAGGGCCGAGCCGGCGACCGCGACGTCCGCGGCGCGGGCCGCCTCCAGCGAGGCCGGCACCAGGTCGAAGCCGCGCACGGTGTGGCCCGACTTCACGAGGTTGGCCGCCATGGGCCCGCCCATGTTGCCGAGACCGATGAACCCGATGGTCTGCGCCATCCTGCTTCTCCCTGCTCTCCTCGCGCACCCTCACCTCAACGGCAGGCCCCGTCGGTCTGCACCGAGCGCGACATGCCCCCTCTCCCGTGCGGGAGAGGGCTCGGGGTGAGGGATACGCCCTCTCCGGAAAAACCTGGTCCCTCACCCTGTCCCTCTCCCGCACGGGAGAGGGGATCTGCGCTCCGAAGGGATCCGGAGGCGTCCTTGAAGCGAGGCTGGGACGCGCGATCTCACATCACACCGGCCCCGTGCGGGCGTCCGAGAAGACCGGCTCCGCCCGCTTCTCAAGCCAGCGGGCGATCCGCGCCGGATCGACCGCGTCGAGGGTCGGCGGGTTCCAGCGCGGGCTCTTGTCCTTGTCGATCACCGCGGCGCGGATGCCCTCGCGGAAATCGCCCTCCGCCAGCAGCGCCAGCGAGGCGTGGAACTCGCGCTCCAGGCAGGCTTCCAGGTTCGGCGCGCCGCGGCCGAGCCGCAGGAGGCACAGCGTCAGGACGAGGCTCGACGGCGCCTTAGTCAGGAGCGTCGCCCGGGTCGCGGCGGCGAAGTCCGATCCGTCCGCCGCCAGGGCCGACAGGATCTCGTCGACCATGTCGAAGGCGAAGCAGCGGTTGATCACCGCCCGGTGCGCGGCGAGCGGCGCCGGCCCCGGATCTCGGGCGAGCCGCGCGATCGCGTCCCGCACGCCCGCCTGCCCGGCATCCGGGTCGAGCGCCACGAGGGCGTCGATCAGGTCAGGCAGACCCGCGGAGGGCACCAGGGCGTCGGCCAGCCGGCAGGAGATCGCGTCGGCGGCGCCGACCGGCTCGCCGGTCAGGCCGAGATAGGTGCCGAGTTCCCCGGGCGCGCGGGGCAGCAGCCACGTTCCGCCGACATCCGGCAGGTAGCCGATGCCGGTCTCCGGCATGGCGACGCGGGAGCGTTCCGTGACGATCCGGTGGGCGGCATGGCCCGCGAGCCCGACGCCCCCGCCCATGGTGATGCCGTCCATCACAGCCACGAAGGGCTTCTCGTAGGCGGCGATGCGGGAATCGAGCCTGTACTCGTCCCGCCAGAAGGTTTCGGCGAAGGCGGTGTCGGGACTGTCGTAGAGGGAGCGCAGGTCGCCGCCGGCGCAGAGGCCGCGCTCGCCCTCCCCGGTGAGCAGCACCGCGGCGATGCCCGGATCGGCCGAGAACCGGTCGAGGGCCCGGTCGATCTCGCCGACCATGCCGTGGGTCAGGGCGTTCAGCGCCTTCGGCCGGTTGAGCCGCAGCCGGCCCAGCGCGCCGACCCGCTCGACGATCACGTCGCTCATCGGCGCCCCCCGGTCAGCCCGCGGGCGATGATCAGCCGCATGATCTCGTTGGTTCCCTCGAGGATCTGGTGCACGCGCAGGTCGCGGACGATCTTCTCCACGCCGTACTCGGCGAGGTAGCCGTAGCCGCCGTGAAGCTGGAGCGCCTGGTTGGCGACCTCGAAGGCCGCGTCGGTGACGTGGCGCTTGGCCATCGCGCAGAGCTGGGTCGCGGCCGGGTCCCTGGCGTCGAGGGCGGCGGCCGCGTGGCGCAGGAAGGTGCGCGACACCTCCAGGCTCGTCGCCATGTCGGCGAGGCGGAACTGCAGCGCCTGGAAGTCGGTGAGCCGCGCCCCGAAGGCGCGGCGGTCGCCCATGTAGGCGAGCGCCTTGTCGAGGGCCGCCTGCGCGCCGCCGAGCGAGCAGGCCGCGATGTTGAGGCGGCCCCCGTCGAGGCCGCTCATGGCGATCCTGAAGCCCTGGCCCTCGGCGCCGAGGCGGTTGCCCACCGGCACGCGGCAACCGTCGAAGCGCACCGCGCGGGTCGGCTGGGCGTTCCAGCCCATCTTGCGCTCGTCGGCCCCGAAGGACAGGCCGGGCGTGCCCTTCTCGACCACGACCGCGGAGATCCCCGCCGGGCCGGCCTCGCCGGTGCGGACCATGCAGACGTAGAGGTCGCTGGCGCCGGCGCCCGAGATGAACTGCTTCTCGCCGGAGAGCACGTAATGGTCGCCGTCCCGCTCGGCGCGGGTGCGGAGCGCCGCGGCGTCGGAGCCCGAGCCCGGCTCGGTGAGGCAGTAGCTGGCGATCCGCTCCATGCCCATGAGCGACGGCAGCCAGTCGCGGCGCTGATCGTCGTCGCCGTAGGCGTCGATCATCCAGGCGCACATGTTGTGGATCGACAGGAACGCCGCCACGGTCGGGCAGCCGGTGCTGAGCGCCTCGAAGATCAGCGTCGCGTCGAGGCGCGACAGGCCGGAACCGCCGACATCCTCGCGGACGTAGATGCCCGCCATGCCGAGCGCGGCCGCTTCCCGCAGGGTCTCGACCGGGAAGGTCTTGTCGCGGTCCCAGTCGAGGGCGTGCGGCGCGATGTGCTCGGCCGCGAAGCCGAGGGCCATCTCGCGGATCGCGGTCCGGTCCTCGTCGAGCCCGAAACTCATGGGCACTCCCTCATATTCGTCAGCCACCGCGCGAGGTTCGCGCATCGGCCGCCCCGAGGCGGCCCGACCCCCTCCCCGCGCGGGAGGGGGGGACCCGAGCCCCGGCCTCGAGCCGTCGCGCTCTACCGCATCGTCGGGATGGAGAACTCCGCCCCGCTCTTGATGCCGCTCGGCCAGCGCTGCGTCACGGTCTTGGTCTTGGTGTAGAACCGGATCGAGTCCGGCCCGTGCTGGTTCAGGTCGCCGAAGCCCGAGCGCTTCCAGCCGCCGAAGGTGTGGTAGGCGATCGGGACCGGGATCGGCACGTTCACGCCGACCATGCCGACGTTGACCCGCGCGGTGAAGTCGCGGGCCGCGTCGCCGTCCTGGGTGAAGATCGCGACGCCGTTGCCGTACTGGTGGGTGGAGGGCAGCGCCAGCGCCTCCTCGTAATCCTTGGCCCGCACCACCGAGAGCACGGGGCCGAAGATCTCCTCCTTGTAGATCGTCATGTCGGGCGTCACGCGGTCGAACAGCGAGCCGCCCATGTAGAAGCCGTTCTCGTAGCCCTGGAGCTTGAAGCCGCGGCCGTCGACGGCGAGCTGCGCGCCCTCGGCCACGCCCTTGTCGATGTAGCTCGCGACCTTCTGCACGGCCTCCCGGGTGACGAGCGGGCCGTAATCGGCCGAGCCGTCGTGCGAGGGACCGATCTTGAGCGACTCGACCCGCGGGACCAGCTTCTCCATCAGGCGGTCGGCGGTCTGCTCGCCCACCGGCACCGCCACCGAGATGGCCATGCAGCGCTCGCCGGCCGAGCCGTAGCCGGCGCCGATCAGCGCGTCGACCGCCTGGCCCATGTCGGCGTCCGGCATGATGATCATGTGGTTCTTGGCGCCGCCGAAGCACTGGGCGCGCTTCCCGGTCTCGGCGGCGCGCACGTAGATGTACTCGGCGATGTGCGAGGAGCCGACGAAGCCCACCGCCTTGATGTCCTCGTCGTCGAGGATCGCGTCGACCGCCTCCTTGTCGCCGTTGACGACGTTGAGGATGCCCGGCGGCAGGCCCGCCTCCAGGAAGATCTCGGCGATGCGGATCGGCACGCTCGGGTCGCGCTCGGACGGCTTCAGGATGAAGGCGTTGCCGCAGGCGATGGCGGGCGCGCATTTCCACAGCGGGATCATGGCGGGGAAGTTGAACGGCGTGATGCCGGCGACGACGCCGAGCGGCTGGCGCAGGGAGTAGACGTCGATGCCCGGGCCGGCGCCCTCGGTGTACTCACCCTTGAGCAGGTGCGGGATGCCGCAGGCGAACTCCACGACCTCGACGCCGCGCTGGATGTCGCCCTTGGCGTCCGGCACGGTCTTGCCGTGCTCCGAAGCGAGGAGCTCGGCCAGCGAGTCGTTCTCGGCGCGGATCAGCTCCAGGAAGCGCATCATCACGCGGGCGCGCTTCTGCGGGTTGGTCGCCGCCCAGGCCGGCTGGGCCGCTGCGGCGTTCTCGACCGCGGCGCGCATCTCGGCCTTGCTGGCGAGCGCGACCTTGGCCTGCACCTCGCCGGTCGAGGGGTGGAACACGTCGGCGAACCGCCCACTCTCGCCGCCGGCGTTCCGGCCGCCGATGTAATGCCCGATCGTGCGCATGCGCGCCTCCCTGTGATGTGGCGTTCGATTTTGGCGCACCCTATCAGGATCGCTTGAGCGATAAAGCCGGATGCGCTTACAGCCGTCGTGCATCGATGCACAGCGAGGGTGCGACCATGGCCAGGACGGGGCCCAACTGGGACGACCTCCGCTTCTTCCTCGCGGTGGCGCGGACCGGTACGCTGAGCGCCGCCGGGACCCGTACCGGCACCGAGCACACCACCGTCGGGCGTCGGATCCGCGCCCTGGAGGAAGGTCTCGGCGCCCGGCTGTTCCACCGCAGCAATCTCGGCTACGCGCTCACCGAGGACGGCGCGAGCCTGCTCGGCGTCGCCGAAGCCATGGAGAGCGCGTTCCTGTCAGCGAGCGCCGCCACGGAGGCCGCCCAGGCGGTCTCCGGCACGGTGCGGATCGGCGCGCCGGACGGGTTCGGCAGCGTGTTCCTGGCCCCCCGAATGCACCGGCTCACCGCGCGCCATCCGGGGCTGGAGGTCGAGATCATGGCGACCGCCCGGATCTTCAGCCTGTCGAAGCGCGAGGCCGACATCGTCATCAGCCTGTCCGGCCCGCAGCAGGCGCGGGTGGTGGCGCGCCGGCTGACCGATTACCGGCTGCTCGTCTACGCGGCCGAATCCTACCTCGCCGGGACCGGGCCGATCGCGGAGGTCGGGGATCTCACGGGGCATCCCTTCGTCGGCTACATCGAGGACATGCTGTTCACGCGCGAGCTGAACTATCTCGGCGCCCTGGGCCCGCCGGTCTCGGCGCGGCTGCGCTCCACGAACCTCCTGGCCCAGGTCCACGCCACGCTCGGCGGCGCCGGCCTCTGCGTGCTGCCGGCCTTCATCGCGGCGGCCCATCCGGGGCTCGTGCCGGTGCTGCCCGGGGCGGTGTCGCTGACGCGCTCGTTCCACATGCACATCCACGAGGATCACCGGAAGGCCGCCCATATCCGCGCCGTGGCGGGCTTCATCGCGGGCGAGGTGGAGGCCGCCGCCGCGCTCTTCGCCGGGCCGGCAGTGTAAGCGCCGGCAGTTTCGCCCGGCGGGCGCAGGTCCTAAGATCGTCGTTCCGGCGCACCAGCAGAGGCGCCGGGTGGGAGAAGCAAGAGTATGGTCGCCTCGATCGCCCTGCCCCGGCTGATGCGCGTCGGCGCCGGCGCCTCGCGGCTCCTGCCGGAGGTGCTCGGCCAGCTCGGCCTGTCGCGGCCCTTCGTGGTCACCGATCCCTACCTCGCCGGCAGCGGCCGCACCGACACGCTGCTCGAGCGCCTCACCAGGGCGGGCGCGCAGGCCACGATCTTCTCAGAGACCGTTCCGGACCCGACCGTCGCCTCCGTGGAGGCGGCGCTCGCCGCCCTCCAGGCGGGCGATTTCGACTGCGTGGTCGGCTTCGGCGGCGGCAGCCCGATGGACACCGCCAAGGCGGTGGCGGTGCTCGCCCGCCACGGCGGCCACATGCGCGACTACAAGGCGCCGCGCCAGCAGGACGAGCCCGGCCTGCCGATCGTGGCGATCCCGACCACCGCCGGCACCGGCTCGGAGGCGACCCGCTTCACCATCGTGACCGACGAGGCCTCGGACGAGAAGATGCTCTGCATCGGCCTCGCCTACCTGCCGGTGGCGGCCCTGGTCGATTACGAGCTGACGCTCACCAAGCCGAAGCGGCTCACCGCCGATACCGGCATCGACGCGCTGACCCACGCGATCGAGGCCTACGTCTCGCGCAAGTCGAACCTGTTCTCGGACGGGCTGGCGCTGCAGGCCATGCGGTTGATCGCCCCGAACCTGCGCCGGGTCTGGACCGATCCGGGCGACCGGGCGGCCCGCGAGGCGATGATGCTCGGCGCGACCCAGGCCGGCATCGCCTTCTCGAACGCCTCCGTGGCGCTCGTCCACGGCATGAGCCGACCGATCGGCGCCCATTTCCACGTGGCCCACGGGCTCTCGAACGCGATGCTGCTACCGGCGGTGACGGCCTTCTCGGCCCCGGCCGCGATCGACCGCTACGCCGCCTGCGCCCGCGCCATGAAGATCGCCGGCCCGGACACCGACGACCGTTCCGCGGTGTCGGCCCTGGTGGCCGAGCTCGAGGCGCTGAACGACGACCTCGACGTGCCGGGACCGCGGGAATACGGGATCGACCCGGCCCGCTGGGAGGCGCTGCTGCCCACCATGGCGGCCCAGGCGCTGGCCTCAGGCTCCCCCGCCAACAACCCGGTGGAGCCCAGTGCCGACGAGATCGTGGCCCTGTACCGGCGCGTCTGGGCGGGGTGATACCCTCTCGGAGCAGAGCCTATCCTGAGACGGGACATTCGACCCGCCGCCGTCCTCGCGAGCGGAGCGAAGCAATCAAGCAGCGCCGCGCGAACGGATGTCGCGCTGCCCTGGGTCGCGTCGCTGCGCTCGCGATGACGGGGTGAGGCCTACTTCGCCGCCGTCAGCGGGCAGCCGCTCTCGGCCGCGGAGGCGAAGGCCTCCTTGCCGGGGATGGTCGAGATCAGCTTGTAGAGGTCCCACGGACCCTTCGACTCGGCCGGCTTCTTGACCTCGAACAGGTACATGTCGTGGACCATGCGGCCGTTCGGCTGCACGATGCCGCCATGCGCGAACACGTCGTCCACCGGCAGCTCCTTGAGCTTGGCGTTGACCGCGTCGGTCTCGTCGGTGCCGGCCGCCTTGACGGCCTTCAGGTAGGACAGGACCGCCGAGTAGGTGCCGGCCTGGATCATGTTGGGCATCCGGCCGGTGCGCTTCATGTAGCGCTGGCCGAAGGCGCGGGTCTCGTCGTTGGCGTCCCAGTACCAGCCCTCGGTGAGCGTCAGGCCCTGCGCGACCTTGAGGCCGAGCCCGTGCACCTCCGAGAGGGTGAACAGCAGCGCCGCGAGCTTCTGGCCGCCGTCCACGATGCCGTACTCGGCGGCCTGCTTGATCGCGTTCGAGGTGTCGAGGCCGGCATTGGCGAGCCCGATCACCTTGGCCTTCGAGCCCTGCGCCTGGAGCAGGAACGACGAGAAGTCCTGGTTCGAGAGCGGGTGCCGGACGCTGCCCAGCACCTTGCCGCCGTTGGCGAGCACGACCTTGCTGGTGTCGGCCTCCAGCGCCGAGCCGAAGGCGTAGTCGGCGGTGAGGAAGAACCACGTGTTGCCGCCCGCCCGGGTCAGCGCGCCGCCGGTGCCCACCGCCAGCGCCCGCGTGTCGAACGCCCAATGATAGCCGTAGGGCGAGCACGCCTTGCCGGTGAGGTCGCTGGTCGCGGCCCCGGTGGTGATGGTGATCTTCTTCTTCTCCTTGGACAGGCCCTGGACCGCCAGCGCCACCGAGGAGGTGGTCAGCTCCATGATCGCGTCGACATTGTCGCGGTCGTACCATTGCCGGGCGATCGCCGAGGCGATGTCGGGCTTGTTCTGGTGGTCGGCCGTGAGGATCTCGATCGGCACGCTGCCGATCTTGCCGCCCATGTCCTCCACCGCCATCCGGGCGGCCTCGACCGAGCCCTGGCCGCCGTACTCTGCGTAGAGGCCGGACTGGTCGTTGAGGACGCCGATCCGTATCGCGTTGTCCGAGAAGCTTCCCTGCGCGGCCGCCGGAGCCGAGCCGAGCGCGGTCCCCGCGAGTGCGGCCGCCATCACCGCGCCGCCGATTGTCCTGATCATGTCTCCCCCCGGTTCGCCCGAGCGCCCGCTTCTGAGGCGGTTCCGGCGGCACGATAGGGGACGGCCCGGCGCCGCGCCACGGCCGAGGTCGGGCGGGAGCTGAAGGATTCCGCGGATTGTGACGCGGTTCCGATCGACCCGTTTCCGGACCGGCGACAACGGCAGAGGTTATAATACCTTAACCATAATTACACGAATCCCCGCGCAGGTTCCGGTCATGGACGGCAATCCGGCCGTCTCCGGCGCGTGGCGATGCGATGAACCCAGCCCGTTTCGCCGTTCTCGGAATCGCCCTCGCGGCGGGCACCGGGGCGGCCTTCCTGATGAGCGGCGGCGATCCGCCACCGCCGCCACCGCCGCCGACGGCGGAGGCGCCGCCGCAGCCGACGACCGACGTGCTCGTGGCCGCCATCGACATGCCCATGGGCCAGGTGCTCCGGGCCGCAGACCTGCGCTGGCAGCCCTGGCCGGACGGCGCCGTGGCCAACGGCTACATGACCCGCAAGATCAACCCCAAGGCCCTCGAGGAGACCGTCGGTGCGTCCGTGCGCTCGGGCTTCCTGACGGGCGAGCCGATCCGCGCGCAGAAGCTGGTGCGGCCGGAGAGCGGGTTCATGGCGGCGATCCTGCCGCCCGGCATGCGCGCGGTCGCCATCGTCACCGACAGCCGCGGAACCAACTCGGCCGGCGGCTTCATCCTGCCGAACGACCGCGTCGACGTGATCCGCACCTTCCGCGACGAGTCCAATTCGCGGGCCAACAACAGCGACGTGCAGCTCTCCCAGACGATCCTGACCGACATCCGCGTCCTGGCGATCGGTCAGCTGGTCCAGGAGAAGAACGGCACCAACGTCGTCACCGGCGAGACCGCGACGCTGGCCGTGACGCCCGCGCAGGCCGAGACCCTGGCGCTCGCCCAGAAGGTCGGCGCCCTGACCCTCTCCCTGCGCAGCCTCGCCGATGCCGGGCTGCCGCCGGAAGCCGTGCCGCTGGCCGACGCGTCCGCCGCGCAGATGCCCGAACCCGCCCTGACCGTGGTGCGCTTCGGCGTCGCGCGGCAGCAGACGCCGTGACCGCCATGACCGCTTCGCTGCCCCCCAAGCGCCCGACGCGGCGCCCCGCCCACGAGCCGCGCCGCCGCTCGGCCGGCGCCCTCGCCCTGCTCGTCGCCCTGTCCGGGCCGGCCTCGGCCCAAGACCGCCAGACCTTCGGCCCGGCGCCGATCCTGACGGTCGGGGCCGCGGAAGCGAGCTCGACCCGGCGGGTCGAGCTGACCGCGGGCCGCTCCGTCATCGTCGACCTGCCGCGGGACGCCAAGGAGGTGTTCGTGGCCAATCCCGCGGTGGCCAACGCCGTGGTCCGCTCGACCCGCAAGGTCTTCGTGATCGGCATGGCCGACGGCGCGACCTCGATCTTCATCATGGACGCCGAGGGCCGCCAGATCGCCGCCCTCGACGTGACGGTGGCGCGGGACCTGAACCTCGGGACCCTGCGCGAGCTGCTCAACCAGAGCATCCCGGGCGGACGCTTCGACGTGCGCTCCTCGGGCGCCTCGGTGCTCCTGTCGGGGGCGGTCAACTCCTCGGCGGACGCGCAGCAGGCGATCGACATCGCCAACGCCTTCGTGGGCCTGGGCGGCGCCGGGGCCGCGGGAGCGGCGGGCGCGGCCAGCGGCGGCGTCGCCGCCGGCTCGCGGGGCGCGGTGATCAACAACCTCACGATCCGCAACAAGGACCAGGTGATGCTCCGCGTCACCGTGGTGGAGGTGTCCCGCAACGTCCTGAAGCAGTTCGGGATCAACATGGCCGGCAACTGGTCGGCGCTGAACCCGGTCGGAAACCTGGGGCAGACGCTCGTGAACGGCGGCACCGCGGCGGCCACGCTGGTGCCGGCGAACATCCCGAACGTGATCACCAACAGCCTGCCCTTCCCGGTGAACCCGGGGCTCGCCACCGGAAACCAGATCCAGGCCTCCGTCCAGGCGGGCGGCTTCTCGCTCCAGGCGACCCTGAAAGCGTTCGAGCAGGCCGGCGTCTCGCGCATCCTCGCCGAGCCGACGCTCACCGCCATCTCGGGCGAGGCCGCCAAGTTCCTGGCCGGCGGCGAATTCCCGGTCCCGTCCTCGGCCACCTGCGCTGTCGGCGGCGTCTGCTCGCCCGGCATCACCTACAAGCCCTACGGCGTCGCCCTGTCGTTCACCCCGACGGTGCTGGCCGACAACCGGATCTCGATCCGCGTCGCCACGGACGTGACCGAGATCGATCCCACGCAGAACTTCAGCTACGTCGTCGGCAACAATTCGGTCTCGGTGCCGGGCACCCGGGTGCGCCGCTCCGAGACCACCGTCGAGCTGCCCTCCGGCGGCGTGATGATGACCGCCGGCCTGATCCAGCAGGTCAACAAGCAGGCGATCGCCGGCCTGCCCGGCCTGATCAACCTCCCGATCCTCGGCGCGCTGTTCCGCTCCCGCGACTACCAGCGCCAGGAGACCGAGCTGATGATCATGTGCACGCCCTACATCGCCCGGCCGATGGAGGCGAAGCAGGTCAGCCGGCCCGACGACAATTTCGTCGACGCCAGCGACGGCCAGACCGTGCTGCTCGGCCAGATCAACCGCATCTACGGCAAGGTCGCCCCGCCCGGCGCGGCCGCCGCGGCGCCGCTCGGCCGCACCTACCGTGGCCGCGTCGGCTTCATCGTCGAGTAGCGCCCCGCCGCGCCTCCCAGGATCGGACCCATGACCGGACCCACGACCGGACCCACGACCGGACCCACGACCGGACGTTCCCCGCCCGCCCTGCCGCGCCGCGCCGCGAGCGTGCTCGCCGCCTGCGCGCTCTCCGCCCTCGCGGCGGCCTGCAAGACCGATCCCGTCACGACCGGCGGCATCGACGTCACGGATTACCGCGCGCGCCACCCGATCGTGCTGACCGACGGGCCCCGCAGCCTCGACGTGTTCCCGACCGGCACGGGCCATCTGGACCCGCGCCAGGCGACCGATGTCGACGCCTTCATGCTCGAGTACCGGCGCTACGGCCGCGGGACCCTTCTGATGCAGGTGCCCCAGGGCGTCCCGCCCGACCAGGTCGCCGCCGTGCAGCGGACGGCCTCGGTTCTCGGCCGGCTCGGCACGCAGAACGGCGTCAACGCCCGCGAGATCGCGGTCAGCGGCTACGCGGTGGCGGCGCCGACCCTCGCCGCGCCGATCCGGCTGAGCTTCCAGCGCATGCAGGCCAAGGTGGCCGACGCCTGCGGCCTCTGGCCCCAGGACCTCGGGGCCGGCAATTTTGCGACCGACTACAACAACCGGCCGAGCTGGAACCTGGGCTGCGCCATGCAGTCCAACGTCGCCGCCCAGGTCGCCGACCCGGTCGACCTCGTGCGCGGCCGGCCCGAGGGCCGCATCGACACGGTCAAGCGGGTCAGGGACATTGGCCAGTTGCGGGACGGCAAGGATCCGTCAACCACATGGCGGCAAGATGGGCAGACCGCCGTGAAGGCCCAGGTCACGAACTGAGACAGCCGGCGCCGGGGATGGGCAGCCCCGCCGCCGATCGCAACGCCGCACCCCGCACGCGAACCCGAAAGCGCCGTCATGGCAGAGCTGTCCGAGACAACCGAGCGCACGATCGCCCCGGTGCCCCGGATCACCATCCAGGCCTTCTGCGAGACCGGCGAGACCGCGGCGATGATCGAGGGCGCGGCCCTCGACCGGCGCATGCAGAAGGCGCAGGTCAAGGTCCGGATGGGCGGCGGGGCCGCGGCGATCGAAGCGTACCGGCACGCGCCGACGCCCAACGTCATCGTCCTCGAGATTCAGGGCGCGCGCTCGCGGCCGATCGAGTGCCTCGACGCCCTGGCCGAGGTCTGCGACGAGGGGACCCGCGTCCTGGTGATCGGTCACGTCAACGACGTGATGCTCTACCGCCAGCTGATCCAGCGCGGGGTGTCCGATTACCTGATGGCGCCGGTCGAGCCCTTGACGCTCATCGCGGCGATCTCCGACCTGTTCACGGCCCCGGGCGTCAAGCCGGTGGGCCGGACCGTGGCGGTCTACGGCGTCAAGGGCGGCATCGGCGCCTCGACCGTGGCGCATAATTTCGCGTGGTCGGTGGCCCGGGGCCAGGGCGTCCAGACGGTGATCGCCGATCTCGACATCGCCTTCGGCACCGCCTCGCTCAACTTCAACCAGGATCCGCCGCAGGGCATCGCCGAGGCGGTGTTCGCCCCCGAGCGCCTGGACTCCGCTCTGGTCGAGCGACTGCTGTCCAAGTGCAGCGACAACCTGAGCCTGCTCTCGGCCCCGGCGAGCCTCGACCGGACCATCGACCTGTCCGAGCCGGCCTTCGACACCCTGATCGAGCACATGCGGGCGAGCGTCCCGTGCGTGGTCCTCGACATCCCACACCAGTGGAACGCGTGGACGAAGCGCGTCCTGACGGCGGCCGACGAGATCCTGATCGTGACCGGGCCCGACCTCGCCTGCCTGCGCAACGCCAAGAACCTCCTCGGCGCGCTGAAGCACGGTCGCCCGAACGACCAGCCGCCCCGCATCGTGCTGAACGGCGTCGGCGTGCCCAAGCGCCCCGAGATCGGCACCGCCGAGTTCGCCAAAGCCCTGGAGGCGCCGGTCGCCCTGACGATCCCGTTCGAGCCGACCCTGTTCGGCACGGCCGCCAACAACGGCCAGATGATCGCCGAGATCCAGGCGGGCTCGAAGGTCGCGGAGCTGTTCAACGACCTGGCGGCCATGACCCTCGGGCGTCCCGAGAGCCGGCGGGGCCGTCCGAGCCTGCTGGAGCCGCTGCTCGCCAAGCTTTCCGGCCGCAAGGCATCCTGATGCGGACGCGATCCCTCACCCGGCCGGTGCCGCGGGTCAGCGTCGGGGCTCTGACCCATGTTCGGTAGGCGACAGTCCGGCGGCGCGGCGGCGCCGCCCCCGCCGATGCCGCAGATGCGGAATCCGGCCCCGGCCACGCCGGTGCTGCGCGACGCGCCGGCGCCCGCGCCGGCCCAGCGCCCGGCGCCGGCGGCCCCGGTCGTCGTCGAGACCGCGCGCTCGGAGGATTACTACCGCACCAAGAGCCTGATCTTCGGCGCCCTCATCGAGGCGATCGACCTGACGCAGCTCTCGCGCCTCGACGCCGAGACGGCGCGCGAGGAGATCCGCGACATCGTCACGGAGATCATCGGGCTCAAGAACATCGTCCTGTCGATCTCCGAGCAGGAGGAGCTGCTCGACGATATCTGCAACGACGTGCTGGGCTACGGCCCGCTGGAGCCGCTGCTCGCCCGCGACGACATCGCCGACATCATGGTCAACGGCGCCCACCGGACCTTCATCGAGGTCAACGGCAAGATCCAGCTGACCAGCGTGCGGTTCCGCGACAACCAGCAGCTGATGAACATCTGCCAGCGCATCGTCAGCCAGGTCGGCCGGCGCGTCGACGACGCCTCGCCGATCTGCGACGCGCGCCTGCCGGACGGGTCCCGCGTCAACGTCATCGCGCCGCCGCTCGCCATCGACGGCCCGGCGCTCACGATCCGCAAGTTCAAGAAGGACAAGCTCACCCTGGAGCAGCTCGTGCGCTTCGGGGCGATCTCGCCCGAGGGCGCCGAGGTCCTCAAGATCATCGGCCAGTCGCGCTGCAACGTGGTCATCTCGGGCGGCACGGGCTCGGGCAAGACCACGCTGCTCAACTGTCTCACCGCCTTCATCGAGCACGACGAGCGGGTCATCACCTGCGAGGACGCGGCCGAGCTGCAGCTCCAGCAGCCGCACGTCGTGCGCCTGGAGACACGGCCGCCCAACATGGAGGGCCAGGGGCAGGTCACCATGCGCGACCTCGTGAAGAACTGCCTGCGCATGCGCCCCGAGCGGATCATCGTCGGCGAGGTGCGCGGACCGGAGGCCTTCGACCTGCTCCAGGCGATGAACACCGGCCACGACGGCTCGATGGGCACGCTCCACGCCAACAGCCCGCGCGAGTGCCTGTCGCGTATCGAATCGATGATCTCGATGGGCGGCTTCACCTTGCCGTCGCGGACCCTGCGCGAGATGATCTGCGGGTCGATCGACGTCGTGATCCAGGCGATGCGCCTGCGCGACGGCTCCCGGCGCATCACCCACATCACCGAGGTGCTCGGCATGGAGGGCGACGTCATCACCACCCAGGACGTGTTCCTCTACGACATCGTCGGCGAGGACGCGAACGGCAAGCTGATCGGGCGTCACCGCTCCACCGGCGTCGGCCGGCCGAAATTCTGGGAGCGCGCCCGCTACTACGGCCTGGAACAGCGGCTCGGCGAGGCGCTCGACGCCGCCGAGGTCGTCGACCGGACCTGAGCCGATGGCGGACGCCTCCAACCTGCCGATCGCCGCCGGCCTCGCCGGCATCGCGGTGGCCGCCATCGCCTACGTGGCGGTCCTGCCACTGCTCGGCGGCGAGCGCCGGGCCACCAAGCGCCTGAAGACGATCAGCGTCTCCGCCTCGGGGGCGGCGACCCGGGGCGTCGCCGTCAACCGGCGCGAGCAGGTCGCCAAGACGCTGAGCGAGATCGAGGCGAAGGCCAAGGGCGCCTCGAAGGCCAGCGTCGAGTTGAAGCTCGCCCGCGCCGGCCTCGGCTGGACGAAGCAGACCTTCTACGGGGTGTCGGCCCTGAGCGGCGTCGTCTTCGGGCTCCTGCTCTTCGTCATCACCGACAACGCCCTGGCGGCGCTCGGCGCCGCCTTCGCGGGCGGCTTCGGCCTGCCGGCCTACCTGCTGCGCCACCTGCGGCTGAAGCGCATCGCGAAGTTCAATAAGGAGCTGCCCAACGCCGTCGACGTGGTGGTCCGCGGCATCCGCACCGGCATCCCGGTGGGCGACTGCTTCCGCATGGTCTCGCGCGAGGCCGAGGAGCCGGTGCGCAGCGAGTTCCGGACCGTGGTCGAGACGCAGGCGATGGGCCTGTCCCTCGGCGAGGCCTGCACGCGGCTGTTCGAGCGCGTGCCCACCGCCGAGGTGAACTTCTTCGCCATCGTGATCAACATCCAGCAGCAGTCGGGCGGCAACCTCTCCGAGGCGCTGAACAACCTCTCCACGGTGCTGCGCGACCGCGCCAAGATGCGCGGCAAGGTCCAGGCGATGAGCATGGAGGCCAAGGCCTCGGCCTCGATCATCGCCTGCCTGCCATTCGCTGTGGCGGGCATCACCGCGCTCACCAGCCCCGACTACATCTCGCTGCTCTGGACCACCGACACGGGCAAGATCGCCCTGGTCGGCGCGGCGATCTGGATGTCCATCGGCATCTTCACCATCAAGAAGATGATCGCCTTCGAGTTCTAGGCGCGGTGCGCCGTCTGCCGGATCCCGCTCGATGATCGACGCCATCGCCGAGAAGCTGTTCGATCCCCGCTTCATGGGCACGCTGCTGACCGCCGTCGCGGCGGCCGCGACCGCCTACGCGGTGGCGCAGCCCTTCCTGGAGACCGACCGCCTCGGCAAGCGGATGAAGCTCGTCAGCGACGAGCGCGAGCAGATCCGGCGGCGCGAGCGGCTGAGCGCGGAGCGGACCGGAAGCCGGGCGACGCTGCGCACGGAGCCGAAGGCCTACATGAAGTCGGTCGTCGAGAAGTACCAGCTGCGCCGCTGGCTCGGCACGGACACGGCCAAGCGCAAGCTGATGCAGGCAGGATACCGCGGCCAGGGGGCGGAGACCGCCTTCCTGTTCTTCCGCCTCGTCGTGCCGGTCGCGGCGGTGATTGCGGCCCTGTTCTACCTGTTCGTGCTGGAGGTGCTCGACGCCTCGTACCTCATGCGGTTCGGGCTGGTGATCGGCGCGGCCTACATGGGCATCAAGGCGCCCGAGCTGTTCCTGGTGAACACCGCCAAGAAGCGCCAGACCGAGATCCGCAAGGCGTGGCCGGACGCCCTCGACCTCACGCTGATCTGCGTCGAATCCGGCATGGCGATCGAGAACGCGTTCCGGAAGGTGAGCACCGAGATTGCCACCTCCTCGGTCGTGCTGGCCGAGGAGCTCGCGCTGATGACTGCCGAGATGTCGTTCCTGCCCGACCGGCGTCAGGCCTACGAGAACCTCGTGATGCGCACCGGCCTCGAGCCGGTGAAGTCCGTGGCGACGGCGCTGATCCAGGCCGAGCGCTACGGCACGCCGGTCGGTCAGGCGCTGCGGGTGCTGAGCCAGGAGAGCCGCGACATGCGCATGAACGAGGCCGAGAAGAAGGCGGCCGGGCTGCCGCCGAAGCTCACCGTGCCGATGATCCTGTTCTTCCTGCCCGTGCTGTTCGTCGTCATCATCACCCCGGCAGTCATCCAGATCATGCGGACGCAGTGACGGCCGGGATGGCGCGGGGAGAGGCTCAGCGGATGCGGCCGGGGCGGGTCGGCTCGAACACGATGCGGCGGTGGTAGGCGCACCAGCTCTTGCCGTCGGACACGGGGGCGCCGCAGCAGACGGCGCGGTCGTTCGGCTCGCCGATGATGTACTTGCACACGAAGGCGCCGGACTGCGCGAAGGGCACGCGCAGGTCGGCCGACGGCTCCTCGACGGTCTCGGCGTCGCCGATCTGGGACATGCGGACGAGTTGATTCATGGTGTCGATCGGCTCAATAAGCATCCTGCACGGTGGGTCGGGTACCCGGGCAGACAGGGAAGGTTTGAACGCATCTCGTTCAGGCGACGTCCCCGTATCGCGTCCGCGAGCGGAACGTCCGGGGCGGCCAACACGATGCCGGCCGGACGGCCGACGCGATTGGCGTCATCATGGTGTCGTAACTGGGGTTACGGCTCTTTAAAACAAGACCAGCCTGCGCTGGATGCATCGGACCACGGTGCGGGATGCGTAGCTCATCCGATCCGGCGCGCGCTCGATTGGCATTGGCGCGGCTGACGAATCCGCCCGAACGCCGCCGTCCCGCGGTGGCCCGGGCGTGCAACGCTGGGCGACCTGTGGTTCTGTGAGCCCGCAACGCGAACAGAGCCGGATCCGCCGACCATGGCCCAAGCGCCCCTCGTGTCACCCGAATGGCTGCACGACCGCCTCGCGGCCCCCGACATCGTCGTGCTCGACGCCTCTTGGTACCTGCCCGCAGCGGGCCGCGATCCCGAGGCCGAGTTCCGCACCGCCCACATTCCCGGCGCCCGCCGCTTCGATCTCGACGCCATGAGCGACACCGAGTCGAACCTGCCGCACATGCTGCCGCGGCCCGAGGTGTTCGCGGCGCGGATGCGGGCGCTCGGCGTCGGCGACGGCATGCAGATCGTCGTCTACGACGGGCAGGGGCTGTTCTCCGCCCCGCGGGTCTGGTGGATGCTCAAGGCCTTCGGCGTGCGCGACGCGCTGGTGCTGGACGGCGGCCTGCCGGCCTGGGTGGCGGCGGGCTACCCGACCGAGGAGGGCGAGCCACGCCAGCCCGAGCGGCGGCACTTCACCGCCCGCTTCGACCACGGCGCCGTGGCGGACGCGGACGACGTCGCCCGCGCCCTGGACAGCGGCTCGGCGCAGGTCGTCGACGCCCGCTCGGGCACGCGGTTCCGCGGCGAGGAGCCGGAGCCCCGCCCCGGCGTCAGGCCGGGGCACATGCCCGGCGCGCGCAACCTGCACTACGCGGCCCTCCAGCGCGACGGCCGGATGAAGAGCCCCAAGGAGTTGAAGGCGGTCTTCGCCGAGAACGGCGTCGATCCGGACCGGCCGATCGTGACCACCTGCGGCTCCGGCGTGACCGCGGCGATCATCGCGCTGGCGCTGGAGACCTTGGGCCGCCCGGCGCGGGGGCTCTACGACGGCTCCTGGTCGGAATGGGGCGCCGACCCGGCCCGGGCGGTGGCGACGGGCGCGCCGTAGCGCGCCGCGCTCGGGGCGCCCGCCCCGCAGCCTCGCGACCTTAGGCCGGCCGCACCGCGCGGCGCTTGTCGGCGGCGCTCCACTGCATCAGGCCGACCATCACCGCGATGGTGGCGACGTAGACCAGCCCCTGGAGGGCGGTCGGACGGTCGGTGTAGCCGACCAGGGCGTGCAGGACGCGGCCCGGCCAGGAATTCTCGGCGATCACGCCGGAGCTGTTCCAGAGGGTGTATCCGAGGACCTCGACCACCCCGGCATTCGCCAGGAACTGCGCCGCCTGCGCGGCGAGGCCGGCCGCGAGGAAGATGATCAGGACGCTGGTCACCGAGAAGACGTAGCGGCTCGGAATCGAGGCGAGCCCGAGATAGGTCACCGCCGAGAGGAGCGCGCCGGCGCCGATGCCGGCGACCGCACCGAACTGGATGTCGGCGCCCGAGGTGCCCGAGGCCACGAGGCCGTAGAGGAACAGGACCAGCTCGGCCCCCTCGCGCAGGATCGCGGCGCCGATCACGATCGACAGGGCCGCTGCCTCCCGCTCGCCCGAGCGCACCGCCGCGCCGGCGGCGCGCAGTTCGCCCGCCAGCTCCTTGCCGTGCTTGCTCATCCAGGTGTTGTGCCAGATCAGCAGCAGCACCGCGACGATCAGGACCGCGGCGTTCAGGATGTCCTGCCCGCTGCCCTCGAACGCGTCCGAGATCGTCTCGGCGAACAGCGCCACCAGGGCGGCGCCCGCGAGGCCGCCGGCGATGCCGAGCAGGACCCAGCGCATCCGGCCCGGGATGCCGCGGGTGGCGGCCAGCACGATGGAGATGATGAGGCCCGCCTCGATGACTTCGCGGAAGGCGATGACGAAGGCGCCGATCATGGCGGTCTCCAGGGTTTGTGAGGTCGTGTGACGCGGCGCGCGCGGACCGCGCGCTACCAGATCCAGAACAGGAGCACCCAGTTGGCCACCGAGAGGGCGGCCGCGCCGGCGATGCAGGCCGAGGCCGCCACTCGGCGGAGGCCGCCGGCGGCGAGACCCGCCACCCGCCAGGCCAGCCAGACGCTCCACAAGCTGGCGCCGGCGAGCATGCCCGCGCGGATCTCCGCCACGTAGGGGATCACGATGCCGTCGCCGCGCAGGAACGTCACGGTGAGCGCCGACAGACCCAGGAACACGCCGCAGCCCGCGACCGGGATCAGCGTCTGGGTCAGGTGGTGGAAGCGCCGGAGCGACCAGCCGCCGAGGCTCAGGGTCGCGAGCGCCACGATCCCCGACAGGGCGAGCCCGAGGACGATCGTCGCGGCGCCGATGTAGGCCAGCAGCAGCCCGCCGTCGAGGAGCGTCATGACGTCGTTGCGGTCGGGGTAGTTCGTCAGCACGAACCAGGGCGCCGAGTGCTCCAGGGGCCACGTCGTCCCGCGCTCGATGAGCCACGTGGCCGCCCATTGCTTGGCATCGACGAACCAGGGACTCGAGGACCACTGGAAGGCGCCCACCGCCAGCGCCAGCATGCCGAACAGGATCAGCATGGTCTGGTCGAGGCTGGGCTCCGCGCCGGCCACGTGGACGATCTCGTGGTTGGGCGAGCGCAGGGCGAGGCGCACGGCGCCGCGGTGGCCGCTGCAGCGGCCGCACATGTGGCAGGCGCCCGCGCCCCGCATGGTCTTGACCGGCACGAGGGGCGCGCAGTTGAAGGACTCGGTGCCGCCGACGGGCTTGGGCGAGCCCGCCCAGGCGGCGCGGTCGACCTGGAAGCTCACCGGCGCGAGCTTCGACAGCACCGCGAAGACGCCGTTGACCGGGCAGAGGTAGCGGCACCAGACGCGCTTGTTGCGCCCGTACAGCAGCCCGACCACGATCGCCGCCAGGGTCGAGCCGCCGAGCACCGCGAGGACCGGCTTCGGGTAGCCGTACACGCTGGTCATCTGCCCGTAGACGGTGGTTCCGGCGAAGGCCACGAACGGCCAGCCCTGCCAGGTGATCCAGCGCGGCACGGCGTAGCCGCGGCTCCACCGGCTCGCGAACTCGCTGAGGGCCCCCTCCGGGCAGAGCACGCCGCACCAGGCCCGGCCGACCAGCACCATGCTGACCAGCACGAACGGCCACCAGATCCCCCAGAAGGCGAACTGCGCGGCGAGCGTCAGGTTGGTCCAGATGTGGGCGGCGTTGTCGGGCAGCGGCAGCAGGGCCGGCACGATCACCAACACCGCGTAGACGGCGACGATCAGCCACTGCACGGACCGGATGATCCAGCCGTACCGGCGCAGCGCGTCGCCGAACCGGGCGAGCCGCGCGTCGACCGCGGAGCGGCGCGGCGTGACGTCGGCGAGGGCCAGGGAGCCGGGCGCTGTCGTGGACGCGCTCATTTGGCCACCAGGGTCGCCTTCGCTTCCGGGTGGAAATCGTCGAACACCTGGTAGGTGCCGGCATCGAGGGTGCGGAACACGATCGCCGAGGTCGAGCCAGCGGCCAGCGCCTTCTCGCGGCGCAGTTCCGTGCTCTCGAACTCCACCGGCGTCTGGCCGGTGTTCGAGATCTCCAGCTTGAACCGGGTGTTGGCCGGAACCTCGATCACCGTCGGGATGATCACGCCGTCACGCATCTCCACCTTGATGACCGGCATGTCGTCGGCGCGCGCGGGCGCGGAGGCCGACGCGGCGGCGACCAGCAGCAGCGGGATGGCTCGGACGAGGGAGCGCGGCAGGCGGGACACGGTCAGCTCCGGCACTCTCAGTAGGCGCCCTTCTTGCCGACGCCGGCGAAGGTGAAGTCCTGGGTGATCTCGAAGGGCTCGAACCACGGGCCGACGCCCGTCTCCTTGTCGACGTGGCGGCCGAAATGGCTGTCCTTGCCGGGCGGCGCGACGGTGACCTTCAGACGGTAGCGACCCGGGCCGAACAGCTTGACGTTGTCGCCGTAATGCGGCCCGTCATTGGCGACCATCGGCATCAGCATGCCCGACACCGTCTGGTCGGTGGGCTTGTCGCCGTCGAGCTTCACCGCCTCGAAGCGGACGTCGAGCGCCGGGATCCAGTCCCCTTCCGCGAAGCCGTTCCGGTTGTCCTTGGCGGCGCGGATATCGGTCTCGAGGTGGATGTCCGACTTGGCGGCCTCGCGCATCATGCCGGGCGGATCCATCTCGATCGGCTGCAGGTAGACGGCCGCGACCTCCAGGCCGTTACGCGTCACGTGCGGACCGATCGGCACCTCCTTGGCGGCCGCGGCACCGGCGAACGCCAGGAGCGAGGCCGCGGCGAGGCCGCGGAGAACCGGGAGGATGTGCGAGGCGTGCATGCGACCGCACATAATCCAGGCCGCAGGAAGTTCAAACCGGAATCGCACGACAGTCAAATAATAACAATTCTAACCTGGCGGTCAGCCGATCCGACATGACGGTATTCGCATGTCGTTGCATCGAAAAAGGTCGATCACGACGCACTTTCACGACGCTATTCGGGGTGCGATGCCCCCTGGATCTTGACGAATCCGGCGCAGGCTGGATCGTCACGCCAGTGCCATGCGACGAACCGAGGATGCGAGGCGGCAAGGCCATGGATCGCGCGATGGTCCGCGATCACGAGCGCGCGACCCGGCTTGCGCGGCCCCGTGACGCGTTTTAGCAAATGCTATACTTTTCTGTGAGTCGGATGAGATCCCGTTCCGTGTCCCTGGTCCGCACCGCGGCGCTCGTCCTGGCCGTCCCTCTCCTCGCGCCCGCCGCGCGGGCGGCCGACATCTCCCCGCCGCGCCCCGCCGCGGCGCCGTCCTACACCGACTGGTCGGGGGGCTATGTCGGCCTCGAGGGCAGTGCCGGCGGGTCCTACGGCGCCTACAATTTCGGTCCGACGACGATCGGCGCCCGGCCGGTCCCGGCGTTCAAGAGCGGCGATTCCACCGGCCGCAGCGACCAGGGCAAGAACGCCACGACGGCGGTGGGCGGCCTGTTCGGAGGCTGGAACTGGCAGGCCGGGCCGTGGGTCTACGGCGTCGAGGCGAGTCTCGACGCGGCGAATCTGAAGCGGCCCGTCCCCTCGACGATCGCGGGCTTCGGCTACGCGGACGTGGACCCGGCCTTCAACATCGTGCGCGCCAAGACGGATCTCTACGGCACCCTGCGCGCCCGGCTGGGCTACAGCTTCGACCGCTACCTGATCTACGGCACCTTCGGCCTCGCGGGGGCGAACGCGCGCATCCTGGCGAACTACCCGGACCTCGACACGGGCGGCCAGACCACCGCGCGGCGGGACCTCGGCTACGTCGGCTTCACCCTCGGCGCGGGCGTGCAGTACGCCATCACCGACAGCCTCGCGCTGGGCATCGATTACCGCTACATCGATCTCGGGGGCAGCCGGCGCTTCCCGCTGGGCACGGTGCCCGGCGACGCGGGCGGGCCGGTCACGACTCGGGCGCGCTTCACGTCCAACGAGCTGTTCGCGCGGCTGATGTGGTTTCCGGACGGGCTGAAGGTCCCGCCGGACCCGGACGAGACCGCTCCGCACGATCCCGACAACGGCGATACCGGCCGCTTCTCGCTCCACGGCCAGACGACGCTGATCGCGCAGGGCGTTCCCGGCTTCCGCTCGCCCTACGAGGGCGCGCAGAGCCTGATCCCCCATCAGGCCCGGCAGACCACGACGGCCACGATCTTCCTCGGCCTCAAGCTCACCGACAGCACCGAGGTCTACTACAACCCCGAGTTCAGCCAGGGCTTCGGCCTGTCGCGGACGCTCGGCGTCGCCGGCTTCGTCAACGGCGAGGCGCAGAAGGCCGGCGCCCCGTTCCCGAAGCTGCGCTCGAACCGCTACTACGTGAAGCAGACCTTCGGGCTCGGCGGCGAGACCGTGGAGGTGCCGGACGGACCGAACCAGGTGGCCACCCGCTACGACGCCGAGCGGATCACGCTGATCGCCGGCAAGTTCGCGCTGGGCGACTTCTTCGACGGCAATATCTACGCGCACGACCCGCGCGTGGACTTCTTCAACTGGTCGCTCTGGGGCTCCTCGGCCTGGGACTTCCCGGCCAATCTCCCGGGCTTCACGCAGGGCGTCTACGCCGAGTACAACCGGCCGGAATTCGCGATCCGCGCCGCCTACACGCAGGTGCCCAAGGAGCCGTCGAGCGACGTGCTCGACCCGCGGGTGTTCCGGCGCGCGGGGCTGAACGTCGAGTTCGAGGAGCGGCACGTCGTCCCGTGGCTGGAGCAGCCCGGCAAGATCCGTATCGGGCTGTTCTCGAATGTCGGCGTCTCGGCCAACAACCGCGACGTCGTCACCCTGACGCAGCTCGGCCTGTTCGACGACATCAACGACGCCGTCGCGGCGACGCGGTGCCCCCGGCGCAAGACCGGCGGCTACATCAACCTGGAGCAGGCGCTGACGCCCGAACTCGGGCTGTTCGCCCGGGCGAGCCTGAACAACGGGCGCACCGAGAACATCTCCTTCACCGACATCGACCGGAGCTTCTCCGGCGGCCTGTCGCTGAAGGGCAAGGCCTGGGACCGGCCCGACGACACGGTCGGCATCGGCGCCGCCGTGAACGGGCTCTCGCCCTCGCACCGGGCCGCCTTCGCGGCCGGCTATCTCGGGCTGCTGATCGGCGACGGGCGCCTCAACTACGGCACCGAGCGCGCGCTGGAGACCTACTACGCCCTGAACCTCACGAAGTTCGTCACCCTGACCTTCGACTACCAGTTCATCGACAATCCCGGATACAACCGCGATCGCGGGCCGGCGCACTTCTTCGCCTCGCGGCTGCACGCGGATTTCTGATCGACGCCGGTCAGAGGGCCTCCGGCCGGAGTGCTCGGACGCGATGCGACTTCGCGAGCGGAGCGAAGCGATCGAGTCGGGGCTCCGGACGACGCGCCCCGTGGGTCGCTGCGCTCGCGACGACGGCGGTGTGGCCCGATGGCGCGGCCCCGCTCACTCCGCCGCCTCGATCGCGGTCGCCCCGAAGATCGCCTCGAAGGCGGCGCGGAGCTGCATGTCGACCTCGGCCATGCTCACCGGCAGGCCGAGATCGACGAGGCTCGTCACGCCGTGCTCCCGGACGCCGCACGGCACGATGCCGTCGAAATGCGCGAGGTCGGGCTCCACGTTCAGGCTGATGCCGTGGAAGCTGACCCAGCGGCGGACCCGGATGCCGATCGCCGCGATCTTGTCCTCGACGCCGGGCCCCTTCTCGGGCCGGCGCACCCAGACGCCGACCCGGTCCTCGCGGCGCTCGGCGCGGACGTTGAAGGCGGCCAGCGTCTCGATCAGCCACGCCTCCAGGCTCGCCACGTAGGCGCGCAGGTCGCGGCTGCGCCGGTCGAGATCGAGCATCACGTAGGCCACCCGCTGGCCGGGGCCGTGATAGGTGTACTGCCCGCCCCGCCCCGTCGCGTGGACCGGGAACCGGTCCGGCGCGACGAGATCCTCCGGCCGGGCCGACGTGCCCGCCGTGTAGAGCGGCGGGTGCTCCAGCAGCCAGACGCATTCGGGCGCCGCGCCGCGGGCGATCGCCTCCGCGCGGGCCTCCATCCAGGCGAGGGCGGCGGCGTAATCCACCGCCGCGTCGCTCACGCGCCAGCCCACCGGGCCGGCGACCGGATCGGTGCCGGGCCGCTTCGGGAAGGCGGGCGGGCTGACCGTGAGGCGGGGCGCGTTTACCAAGAGTTCACCATCCTGCGTCGATGGTCGAAGCCTTCAACATCCGCGGCCGGCGGTTGCAAGGTTCCGGCTGCGAGACGGGATGGCGGACGGTGGCGGTCTTCGAGACCCTGAAGGTCGATCTGACGGTGGTGCTGGGCCGGGCCCGCATGCCGCTGCACATGCTCCTCCGGATGGGCCGCGGCGCCGTGATCGAGCTCGAAGCCAGCGACAGCGACATGGTCGAGATCCTGGCCAACGACCACCCGATCGCGCGCGGGCAGATCGTGGTGACGGGCGACCGCATCTCCGTGGAGGTGACAGAGCTGATCCGCAAGGCGGCCTCGATCGTCGAGCCGGGCGTCAGCATCGGCGACGGCGCGGCGCCTTTCCTGGAGGGCGGCTACGATTCCCCGTGACTGCGCTTGTCGGCGGCCGGACGATCTGTTATCCGCTGCGCCGCGCGACACGAAAGCGGCCCCGGGTTCTCCCGCGGCGCGCGACGGTCGGGCGAACGGACCGGTCTTCGCGTCCGATGCGGCCATGGCGGAATTGGTAGACGCGCTAGCTTGAGGTGCTAGTCCCGAGAGGGGTGGAGGTTCGAGTCCTCTTGGCCGCACCACATTGTTTCGGTTGCCCGGACCTGCGGCAACCCGGATGTGGTGCATGACAGGGCGGTGCGCCGCCGATCACGACATACCATCATCTGAACCTACGCACCGGGTCGGGCCTCGCGTGCTGCTCGCACGCCAGCCCGGGCGCCTGCGCCCGACCAGGGGCTGCGCGAGGACCGCTCGCATCACTCCGCGCCGGGACGTCACAGGATCAGTCAGTGAGCCGACGGAGTGCCGGACGCCCGCAGCACGGCGGCATCTCCCCGTACGCGTGCGGGGTCAGGCGGTGGCGGTCCTTGAATCGGTCGGAATCCTCGAGCGCGACGCGGCTCCATCTCTGGCGCGGCGCCGGCGCTCCATCGGAACGCGCGGCGCCCAGCCTGAGCGGGCCGCAACCCGGCCCTGCTCCGGCCCCGCATTGACTTCGCAACCGCACACACGCATATCGGCGACGCAGCGTCAGCGGCCGCCACGGCCCGCATGAGGGGGCTGCGTGACGGATCGGGCGCCTCCCCGGCGTGATCCGGCCCCCCTCTTCATAACGTGCATGCACCCGGGCCGCCCCATCACGCGGGCTGCCCCCTGCCAACGGACCGGCTCATACACGGCACAGCTCGCGAGCGACGCGAGGCGCCCGGCCGGCCCTGCTGCATCGGATACATCCTTGACCCAATTCACCGATTTCGGCCTCGCCCAGCCCGTGCTGCGGGCGCTCAGCGAGGCCGGCTACGTCGCGCCAACCCCGATCCAGGCCCAGGCGATCCCGCCGGCCATGGCGGGCCGCGACCTCTGCGGCATCGCCCAGACCGGCACCGGCAAGACCGCGGCCTTCGCGCTGCCGATCCTGCACCGCCTCTCGCTCTCGGACCGCCGCGCGCCGCGCCGCGGCTGCCGGGTGCTGGTGCTCTCGCCGACCCGCGAGCTCGCCAACCAGATCGCCGAGTCGTTCACCGATTACGGCCGGCACCTGTCCTACACCACGACGGTGGTGTTCGGCGGCGTCACCATCAGCCGCCAGGAGCGGGCGCTGGCGCCGGGCGTCGACGTCCTCGTCGCCACCCCCGGCCGGCTGATCGACCTCGTCGACCGCCGCTCGCTGACCCTGGAGGGCGTCGAGATCCTCGTCCTCGACGAGGCCGACCAGATGCTCGACCTCGGCTTCATCCACGCCCTCAAGCGCATCGTGAAGATGCTGCCGCAGAAGCGCCAGAGCCTGTTCTTCTCGGCCACCATGCCCAAGAACATCGCGGGGCTGGCGTCCCAGTACCTCACCGATCCGGTCCAGGTCGCGGTGACACCGGTCGCCACCACGGCCGAGCGGGTCGAGCAGGAGGTGATCTTCGTCCATACCGGCGCCAAGCAGGCGCTGCTGGGGCACATCCTGCGCGATCCGGCGATCGAGCGCGTGCTCGTCTTCACCCGGACTAAGCACGGGGCCGACCGGGTCGTGCGCGGCCTCGACAAGGTCGGCATCGCGGCCGCCGCGATCCACGGCAACAAGAGCCAGCCCCAGCGCGAGCGGGCGCTGGCCGCCTTCAAGGACGGCTCCTGCCGGGTCCTGGTCGCCACCGACATCGCGGCCCGCGGCATCGACGTCGAGGGCGTGAGCCACGTGGTCAACTTCGACCTGCCGAACGTGCCGGAGAGCTACGTCCACCGGATCGGCCGCACGGCCCGCGCCGGCGCCGACGGCCTCGCCATCTCGTTCTGCAACGACGAGGAGAAGGCCTACCTGCGCGACATCGAGCGCGTGACCCGGCAGAAGGTCCCCGTGGCCGGCTTCCCCGAGGGCTTCACCCCGCCGTCCCGCCAGGAGGCGGCCGAGATCGCCCGCGAGGAGGAGCGCCGGCCCGAGCGTCCGCAGCAGCGCCCCGGCGGCGGCCGCCAGGGCCAGCGGCCCCGGCAGCAGCAGGGCCGTCCCCAGCAGGGTCGGCCCGAGGGCGGCCGCGGCTTCGGCGGTCCCGGCCAGGGCGCGCCCCGTCAGGGTCGACCCCAGGACGGCCGCGGCGACAACCGCGGTGACAATCGCGGCCACGCCCCGCAGGGCCGCGACGCCCGCGCGGACCGGCCCGCCCGCCCGCAGGGCGAGCGCCCGAACCAGGGTCGCCCGAGCCGCGACGCCCGGCT
>NZ_JBKFBI010000053.1:0-34328 GCF_053346095.1 Methylobacterium sp. A52T
GGGCGCGCACCGGCGCCGTCCGCTCGGGCCGGGCGGCCGGGGCCTCGGCGGGCGCCTTCCCGGCCGCCTTCCCGGCCTCCGCCCCGCTCTCCTCCGCCTCCTGGGCGGGCCTGAAGGCCAGAGCCGGGGCGGAGCGCGTGTAGCGCTCGGTGTCCTCCGTCGGGCCGAGATCGGCCATCATCACGGTCGAGCGGCCGGCCGGCCGGCCGTCGGTGCGCAGGCTCGCGAGGAGCTTGCGGTCGTCGCTGCCGGCCACCGAGGCCTTGCCGACATACTCGACGCGCACCCGCGCGGTGCCCCTGCGGTGGAAGCCCAGCGCGTCGGCCGCATCCTCCGACACGTCCATGACCCGGCCGGCATGGTAGGGGCCGCGGTCGTTGACGCGCACCACCATCGAGTAGCCGTTGTCGAGGTTCGTCACCCGGGCGTAGCTCGGCAGCGGCAGGGTCGGGTGGGCGGCGGCGATCGAGTGGCGGTCGAAGACCTCGCCGTTGGCGGTCAGGCGGCCGTGGAAGGCCGCGCCGTACCAGGAGGCCAGCCCCTCGCGGACGTAGCCGCTCGGATTCTCCTTCGGCACGTAGGTCTGGCCGGCCACCACGTAGGGCTTGCCGGTGTAGCGGCGCCCGCCGCCCTTCGGGATCACGTCGCCCTCGTTGTAGAGGCGCGGGCTCGCCTTGACCCCGTATTTCGGGTCGATCCCGTTCCCGGCGGCGAGCTTCTGCTGGGGCGAGGTCGCGCAGTTGGCCGTGGCCAGGGCCACGCCCGAGACGGCGATGAGCCGCAGGGCGAGGCGCGCCGGCCGGGGAAGCGTCGTGCGCACCATCGTGGACTTCACCAAACTCTACGCGTGAGCGGGGCCCGACCGGACCGGAGCCGGCCGCGTGCACGGGGCCGCGATCGGTCCACCCAGATTTGTAGCGGTCGCGTAAAGGAAGCCTGAACGCTGGGGCGCGGCCGGGTTCAGGAAGCGGCCCGCGCGGCCGACCGGATCTCGCGCATCGCGCGAGGATCGACGGCCAAGCCTTTGTTCAGAAAAGGGCTTTGTCGGATCCTGGTCGGCGCCTGCCCCCGATCGTTTCGGAGCGCGGCGCTCGACGTTTCCGTGTGGGAGCGGTCCGGAGCGGCCGCGCCGCTCCGGGTTTGAGCCCGGTCCGGCCTCAGCGGGACTGCGTGTCGGTGAGCTGCCCGATCGACTGGGCGCCGCGCTGCTTGAACAGCAGGTCGAGGCCTTCCAGCATCAGCGCGTGCATCTTGGTCCGCTCGGCGTAGGCGAGGTCGCGCAGCTGGTCGTAGACCGGCGGCTCCAGGTAGACCGACATCTGGCGGGCGCGCTGCTTGAGCGTGGCCGCCTGCTTCGGCGCCGGGGGCGCGAGGGTGAGCGACACGATCTCGGCGCCCTGCGGCCGGGCCGCCTGGGGCCGGGCCGGCGGGCTCGCCGACGCCACGATCGCCGCGAGGCTGAGCTTAGGCGGCTTGGACATGCTGGCCCGTCCTCAGGGACTGCGTGCGGCGCTCGATCCACGACCAGAGGCGGCGGACCTCGCCGGCGGCCTGGCCCTTGGGGTTGAACTCGGTGACGCCCTGGCCGAGGCCGATCGCGTCCTGGTGGTCGGTGCGGGCGACGATGTTCACGTCGGGCAGGATGCCCAGCACCGCGAGCCCGTCCGCGGCGTCGCGGACCCGGTAGGAGCGCGGCGGGGTCTGGTTCAGCACGAAGGCGAACTTCTTCTCCAGCCGGTAGACGGCGGCCAGGGTCGGCTTGAACGCCCGCAGGTCGGCGGGGGTCGGCCGGCACGGGATGATGCACAGATCCGCGGCGCGGATCGCCGAGAGGGTGCCGGTGGAATCGACGCCGGGCGTGTCGATGAACACGTAGTCGTAGGCGGAATCGCGCAGGCGCTCCATCACGGCGTCGATCTGGGTGGCGTCGATCTGCGCCACCTCGGGACCGTCGGCCGTGCGGTGGTCCAGCCAGTCGGAGATCGTGGCCTGCCGGTCCATTTCCAGGATGCAGACCGTGTGGCCCGCCTCCCGGGCGGCCACCGCCAGGGAGATGCACAGCGTGCTCTTGCCGCTGCCGCCCTTCTGCGTGACGAAGGTGATCGCTTTCATCCCGGGCGTCCTCCAGAAGGCCCCATGCATCCGTCCGGGCGCCCGCAACTGCCGGTCGCCGCGCCGTCTGTGCCAACCTCAGGTATGGGATTCGCGGCGTGCCGCGATCCTGTGACCCAAGGATGTCGGGGCACAGGTTGGGGCCGACATGGTTAACGAGCCGTTAAGACAACGGTCCCTCCCGGATATCCCCGCCCAGTGCGGCAGCAGGACAGCAGTCTAAACTTCAAGTTAAGATTCTTGGCATATAGAGGGTTAACAGCCTTTCCAGCGACGCCCGGATACCGTAGCGTGAGCGCGGGTGAGACGAGGAGCTTGGTGGGGGTGAAAACCTCAAGTTTAAAGACAAGGATCGCCCCATCGAGGAATGGCATGTCCGAAGCCCCGATCCCGCAATCCATTCTGGAGGCCTCCGGCGTCGTGGGCACCTGGGCCCACGATTACTGGGCGGGGCAGCTGGCGCTCTCGGCCCCGCTCGCGGATCTGCTCGGCCTGGACCCCGAGGCGGCCGCCGCCGGCGTGTCCCTGGAGGCCTTCCTCGACCGCACCCATCCCGAGGACCGCGTCCGGATCGAGAGCTATCTCCACGCGGTGGCCGAGACCGGCGGTCCCGTCGAGGCGGAGTTCCGCACGAAGGACACGCGCACCGGGATTCGCACGCTGCTGATGCGCGGCCGGATCGAGCGCGACCCCGCCGGCGGGGCGACCCGCGGGCGCGGCATCGCCATCGACCGCACCGAGGAGCAGGCCGCCAATCTCGTGCAGAGCGAGCGGGTGGTGAACCGGATGGCCGAGCACGTCATCGCCCTGCGCGACCTCGCCCGCGCCCTGCACCGGCCGTCGCTCACCGACCGGATCGAGCACCTGATGATCGAGATCGGCTTCGAGCTCGCCCGCTTCCTGCCCGAGCCCGAGGACGAGCCGCGCCACTGAGCGCGTGGCGGGGTGTGCCTCTGGGCGGGCGACGGGGCGCGGAAGCCCCGCCGGACCGATTGATCGCGCCCGTTCCGGCAAGCTACTGTCCCGGCAACACTTTGCCGGGAGGACGGGGATGGCCCGCGACACGATCTACGACCGCGACCTCGACCGCGTCCCGGCCAACCACCAGCCGCTGACGCCCCTGCTCTACCTGGACCGGGCCGCGCGGGTGTTTCCCGACCACGTCGCGGTGGTCCACGGCCCCCTGCGGCGGCCCTACCGGGAGGTCTACGCCCGGGCCCGCCGCCTCGCCTCGGCGCTGGCGGCGCGCGGGATCGGCCGCGGCGACACCGTGGCGGCGCTGCTCGCCAACACCCCCGAGATGATCGAGTGCCACTACGGCGTGCCGATGACCGGCGCGGTGCTCAACACCCTCAACACCCGCCTCGACGCCGACGCGATCCGCTTCTGCCTGCAGCACGGCGAGGCCAAGGTGCTGATCACCGACCGCGAGTTCTCCCGGACGGCCGCCGGGGCCCTGGAGGGGCTGGAGCCCAAGCCCTTCGTGATCGACGTCGACGATCCCGAGTACGACGGCCCGGGCGCCCGCCTGGGCGCGACCGACTACGAGGCCTTCCTGGCCGGGGGCGACCCGGAGCACGACTGGCGGCTGCCGGACGACGAGTGGGACGCGATCACCCTGAACTACACCTCGGGCACCACCGGCGACCCGAAGGGCGTGGTCTACCACCATCGCGGGGCGGCGCTGCTGGCCCTCGGCAACGTCATCACGGGCGGGCTCGGCCAGCACCCGGTCTATCTCTGGACCCTGCCGATGTTCCACTGCAACGGCTGGTGCTTCCCCTGGACCCTGTCGATCGTGGCCGGGACCCATGTCTGCCTGCGGCAGGTGCGGGCCGAGACGATGTACCGGCTGATGGCCGAGCACGGGGTCACGCATCTCTGCGGCGCGCCGATCGTCATGCAGATGCTGATCAACGCCCCCGATGCCGAGCGCCGCGACCTGCCCCGGCGCGTCGCCTTCTTCACCGCCGCGGCCCCGCCGCCGGAGGCGGTGCTGGCCGGCATGTCGGAGGCCGGGTTCGACGTGACCCACCTGTACGGCCTGACCGAGAGCTACGGCCCGGCGGTAGTCAACGCCTGGCACGCCGACTGGGACGCGCTGGCGGCCGACCAGCGGGCGGCCCGGAAGGCCCGCCAGGGCGTGCGCTACCCGGTGCTCGAGGCTCTCGACGTGCGCGACCCGGAGACGCTGGAGCCGGTGCCCGCCGACGGGGCGACGATCGGCGAGGTGATGATGCGCGGCAACGTGGTGATGCGCGGCTACCTCAAGAACCCGGCGGCCACGCAGGCCGCCTTCAAGGGCGGCTGGTTCCGCACCGGCGACCTCGGGGTGAAGCACCCGGACGGCTACGTGCAGCTCAAGGACCGCTCGAAGGACATCATCATCTCGGGCGGCGAGAACATCTCGTCGATCGAGGTCGAGGACGCCCTGTTCAAGCACCCGGCGGTGGCCGCGGCCGCGGTGGTGGCCAAGCCCGACGCGAAGTGGGGCGAGACGCCCTGCGCCTTCGTCGAGCTCAAAGCCGGCGCGACCCCCACGGCCGACGAGCTGATCCAGTGGTGCCGGGGGCGGCTGGCCTCCTACAAGCTCCCCCGCCACGTGGTCTTCGGCGAGTTGCCGAAGACCTCCACCGGCAAGGTGCAGAAGTTCATCCTGCGCGAGCGGGCCCGGCAGGACGGGGCCTGAGCCGCGCCCGGCCCGGCACCCGTCGACCGGAGCGGCGGGCCGGTCAGGCCCGCGGCGGATCCCGGCGGTCGACGCGCACCGGCACGGGCACGGGCTTCGGGGCGGACCCGGCGTCGCGCAGGTCGGCCAGGATCTGGGCGACGAACGCCTGGAGCGACACGAGGCTGAACAGGGTGATCGACGCGACCAGGGCGGCGGAGACCAGGGTCTTGGCGGTTTCGGGATCCACGGCGGGAGTCCTTGGCTTCGCCCCGCCGCGGGCGATCCGGGCGGGGGGCGCCGCTGTGGCGCCGGTGCCTCCCCAAGGTGGGCGCGCCGCCCGCGCCGCGCCAGCGCCGCCGCGGTCGCGCCTGGCATGCGCGGAGGGCCGGGCTCGGCCGCGATCCCGGTCGCCGCGACGCTTCGTCCGGCCGGGGATGATCGCGCGGGACCGTGCAGCTTTCCTGGCTGGTGGAACGTTGCGTTTCCCGCAATAAGCGCCGGCGCGGAGCGGCGCGCATCCGGGAGAGACGGCATGGCCGGCAGCGGCATCGCGGGCGGCATTGCGAACGGCACCGCGAACGGCACCCGCGCGGCGCTGCGCGGCGCTCACGGGCTGATCCTGGCCGCCGGGCTGGGAGCCGGGCTTGTCGCGGGCCCCGCCCGGGCGCAGGGGCCGGTCCCGGCCCAGCCCGCACCCCAGCCCGCGCCGCCTCCGAATGCGCCGCCGCGGGCGGCGGAGCCGGGCCCGGCCGAGCCGGTGACCCGCGCCGGCTACTTCTACATCGGCGGCCGCTACCAGAAGCTCGGCGACAAGACCGTGATGGTCGGCCAGATGTTCGTGCAGTCGCGCACCCCGGCCCGGGTCACGCAGCCCTACCCGGTGGTGATGGTCCACGGCCTCGCCCAGACCGGCGTGAACTACCTCGCCACCGCGGACGGCCGCCCGGGCTGGGTGCAGCGCTTCGTCGAGAAGGGCTATCAGGTCTACGTGGTCGATCAGGTCGGGCGCGGGCGCTCGGGCACCAACCCGGAGGTCTACGGCCCCTACGACCGGCTCGGCACCCGCAGCCTGGAGCGCACCCACACGGCCCCCGAGGTCTACGACCTCTACCCGCAGGCCAAGCTCCACACCCGCTGGCCGGGCGGGGCCGGCGTGCAGGGCAACGCCGCCTTCGACCAGTTCTTCGCCAGCCAGGTCCCGTTCCTCGCCAACAGCCAGCAGACCGAGGAATGGGTCGACCCGGCCCTGGTGGCGCTGCTGGACAGGATCGGGCCGGCGATCCTGCTCACCCACGGCCAGGCGGCCCTGTTCGGCTGGGCGGCCTCGGACGCGCGGCCGGACCTCGTGAAGGCCCATGTCGCCGTCGAGCCGAACGGCCCGCCCTTCTTCGACGTGCAGTTCCGCGGCGGCAAGGAGTTCTGGGAGAAGACCGGCGACGGGCGCGCCCGCGCCTACGGGCTGACCCGCATGCCGCTGACCTTCGACCCGCCGGTCCGGGCGCCCGAGGACCTGACGGTGGCGCAGGCGGCCAAGGGGTCCGATTCCAAGTCCGACAACAGGGCGGCGGACGGGCGGATCCGCTGCTGGCTGCAGGGCGAGCCCGTCCGGTCCCTGCCGAACCTCGCCAAGGTGCCGGCCGTGGTGGTGACCGCTGAGGCCTCCTTCCACGCGACCTACGACGACTGCACCGTCGCGTTCCTGACCCAGGCCGGCGCCAGGCCGGACGTGGTCCGGCTGGCCGACCGCGGCCTCCACGGCAACGGCCACATGATGATGCTGGAGACGAACAGCGACGCCGTCGCGGACGTCCTGGCCGGCTGGCTCGCGGACCGGGTGAAGTAGCCCCGCGGGACCGCCCCCCGCCGCACCACCGATACGTGTCGCTACGGCAACAGGCGTCGCCTTCCGCGTGAAGGCCGCTTGCGGCCGCGTCCGGCTGCCCGTAGTCCGGATGGAGAAAGATCAAGTTTTACAGTACTTTATCACAATTCTAAACAGCGCGGCCGAGACGCCGGGGTGGCCCCCGGCGCGCGCGGTCGGCTGCCCGCAGCGTCGCATCCGGCAAGAGACCATGAGAGCCGTCCCCCCCCTCCCCGGCGTCACCCTGCGCGCCCTGCTCGCCGGGGCCTCGCTCGCCGTGCTGGCGCAGGCCGCGCCGAGCCTCGCCCAGGACGCGCCGCGCCGCGCCGGCGCCGGACCGACCGCCGGCGGCAGCGTGCAGCTCGAGGAGCTGAGCGTCACCGGCCAGGGCGGCGGCCCGGCCTCCGGGGTCCCCGCCGGCGCGCCCGTGCGCGGCGCGGAGAGCCCGACCGGCCCGATCGACGGCTACGTGGCCCGGCGCTCGGCGACCGCGACCAAGACCAACACCCCGCTGATCGAGACGCCGCAATCGATCAGCGTCGTGGGCCGCAAGCAGCTCGACACCCAGAACGCCCAGACCCTCACCCAGGCGACCCAGTACGTCGCCGGCACCTACGCGGGCACCTTCGGCGCCGACACGCGCCTCGACTTCTTCCAGCTCCGCGGCTTCGTGGTCAGCGATTACGGCCTCTACCTCAACGGCCTGCAGCTCCTGAACTACGGCTTCGCCTACAGCCGCGTGAACACGTTCGGGCTGGAGCGCATCGAGGTGCTGCGCGGCCCCTCCGCGGTGCTGTTCGGCGCCGGCAATCCCGGCGGCCTGATCAACCAGATCAGCAAGCGCCCGACCGAGACCCCGTTCGGGCTCGTCGAGGTCGGCGGCGGTTCCTTCGACCAGCGCTACGCCGCCTTCGACGTCGGCGGCCCGGCCGACGCCGAGGGCCACTGGTTCGGCCGCCTGACCGGCTACGCCCGCAACGGCGGCACGCAGGTCCAGGGCGCGCCGGACGACAGCTACTACATCGCCCCGGCCTTCACCTATAAGCCGGACGGGTCGACCAAGTTCACAATCCTGTCGAGCTTCCAGCACGACAACACGGCCGTGACGGCGAACTTCCTGCCCTATTACGGCACGGCCCGGCCGACCGTGCTCGGCCTGCGCATCCCGCGCTCGCTCAACGTGGGCGATGCGGGCTTCAACACCTTCCGGCGCGACCAGGCCTTCATCGGCTACGAGTTCGAGCACGTCTTCGACGACACCTGGGCGGTGCGCCAGAACGCCCGCTACGGCTACACGCAGAGCTTCCAGAATTCCTATATCGGCCAGCTCGGCTACACCGACCCGCTCCAGACCCAGCTCGGCCGCTACCTGTTCCGGGATTCCGCCAAGATCGCGCAGCTCGACGTCGACACGCAGGCCGAGGCCAAGTTCTTCGACGGCTTCTTCCGCCACGACTTCCTGATGGGCGTGGAGTACCGGAACTTCCAGATCCACGACAACCAGGCCTCGGGCTTCCCCGGCCCCGACCTCAACATCCTCGCGCCCTCTTACGGCCCGCAGGCGGTCTCGGCCTCGCCCTACCTGATCAACGCCAACTCGTTCCAGCAGGTCGGCCTCTACTTCCAGGACCAGATCAAGCTCACGCCGGAGCTGACCCTGATCCTCGGCGGCCGCCAGGACTTCGTCCAGAACACCGTCTACGACCGCCTGACGCCCGCCAACACCAACGGCCGCAACGACAGCGCCTTCACCTACCGGGCGGCGGCGATCTACAACTTCGACTTCGGCCTCGCGCCCTACATCATGTACGCGACCTCGTTCCAGCCCCAGATCGGCGTGGACATCAACAACCGCACCTTCAGGCCCGATACCGGCGACCAGGTCGAGGGCGGCGTCAAGTTCGAGCCGCCCGGCCAGGGCTACTTCCTGACGCTGGCGGGCTTCGACATCCACCGCAACAACGTGCTCACCCCCAACCCGGTGAACACGATCTTCCAGACGCAGGTCGGCGCGGTGCGCTCCACCGGCTTCGAGGCGCAGCTCGTCGCCAACGTCGCCGACGGCCTCAACCTCGTGGCGTCCTTCACCAAGTTCGACTTCACCACCGAGCGGGATGCCGATCCGGTGCGGGTCGGCAAGACGCCGGTCAACATCCCCCAGACCCTGGCCTCGCTGTTCGCCGACTACACCATCCCGCTCGGGCCGTGGCGCGGCTTCGGCTTCGGCGGCGGCGTGCGCTACGTCGGCAGCTCCTTCGCGGACGTGGCCAACACCCTGCGGGTGCCCGACTACGTGCTGTTCGACGCGCAGGTGCACTACGATTACGAGAACTGGCGCTTCCAGGTGAACGCCTCGAACCTCGCCGACCGGCGCTACGTCGCCTCCTGCCAGTCCAACGTGTCGTGCTTCTACGGCGACGCCCGTCGGGTGCTGGCGAAGGTCAGCTACAAGTGGTGAGGCGGCCCGGGCGGTCCCGTTGGCGACCGCCCGCGGCGCGGTGACCAGCCCCGTCATCGCGCGCGGAGCGAGGCGATCCAGGGCAGCGCGACATCGGCGGGCGTGGCGCTGCTGGATTGCTTCGCTCCGCTCGCAACGACGGCGCCCCGCTCAACCGCCCTCCCCCTCCGCCCCGGTGATCGGCCGCGGCCCGGACAGCCGGGTCGGCAGCGCGTCGATCCGCAGGGACCGGCGGAGCGCCCGCGAGAACGCGTCGACCGCCACCGTCACCAGCGCGGTGGCGGCGATCAGCACCAGGGCCACGTCGAGGCGCAATTCCGAGATCGCGGCGTCCACGTAGAAGCCCAAGGTCGCGACCCCCAGGATCCCGAAGATCGCGCTCTCCCGCAGGATCAGCTCCCAGCGGTAGAGGAGGTAGGCCAGGAACTGCCCGTAGAGCCGCGGCACGGTCTCGTAGGCGTAGAGGTCGAGGCCCCGGGGGGCGTCGGCCCGGTAGGGGATCGCGTCGGCGTGCCGGCCCATCAGGTAGGCGACGATGCCGGCATTGTGCAGCGCCAGCGCCAGGATCGCCGGCAGCATCGAGGGGCCGAGCAGCTGCAGGGCGACGTAGGCCAGCATGTATTCCGGCGTGGAGCGCACCACCACGAGGAGCGCCCGCCCCAGCGGCCGCCCGATCGGGCCGGCGAAGCGCCGCGCGGTCAGCGGGAACAGGACGAGGGCCCCGAGGGCGGTGGCGGCCAGGGCGATCTGCGCCAGGATCAGGGTCTGGGCGGTCCCGGGCAGGACCTGCTCGGTCAGGATCGGGCGCAGCCACGACCAGAGCCGCGCCCAGGTCTCGGGCTCGGTGAGCGGCGCGCCCCGGAGCGGCGCCGGCACGACGTCGTGGCCGAGGAAGCGGGCGAGGCTCGGGCCGATCGCCGCGCTGCCGACGGTCGGCGGCAGCGCCAGCACGGCGCCGACGAGGAGGATTGGCAGGGTCCGGGCGCGCACCCAGAGCCGGCGCGTGCCGATCAGCGCGTAGAAGATCAGGAGCAGCGCCCCGGCCTCGGCGTAGCGGCCCTGGCGGAAGGCGGATTCGAAGGCGAAGCCCATGGTCGGCAGGCCGATGAAGCCCAGCACGAGGCTGGAGCGCAGGCCGCATTCGAGGCGATAGAGGGTGTAGTCGCGCATCCGTCCGGCCACTTCGGGGAGGCGCGCGTACAGGAAGGCCGAGACCGCGTCGGTGCCCGCGGGCAGGACGCGGAGCGCCGCGAGGTCGGCCTCCTCGATCAACTCGGCGTAGACCTTGGCGCAGATGCCCGCGTAGGGCAGCGCGATGGCGAGCACGCCGGTGGTCGCCGACAGGCCGAAGACCTGCATCAGCAGCAGCGCCCAGAACAGCTCGTGGACGGCGCGCAGGCCCGCGCAGGCGAGCCGGACGGCGCGCGAGCGGGCGAAGGGGACGGCGAGCAGCAGCCCCGTCCCGGCCCCGAGGCCGACGCCGAGCATCGCGAAGGCCACCGTGGTGACGACGCTCCAGCCCTCGACGGCGAGAAAATCGGGCCGGATCAGGCCGCCCAGCAGCCGGGCGAGGTCGGCGAAGGGATGGAGCGTCGTGACCTGCAGGTCCGCCACCAGCAGGCCGGCGAGCGCCGCGGCCAGGAACCACCGGCTCACCGCCGCGTAGCCCGGCCGCGGCAGGAGCGCGGCCTTGCCCGTGGCCCTGCCCGCGGCCTTGCCCGCGACGGCGCCCATCAGGCGGCCTCGTAGAACGGGCTGAGCCGCGCCGGGTCGAGGCCGGCCGAGGGCGCGTCGAGGACGATCCGGCCGGCCTCCAGCACCACGACCCGGTCGGTGTGGGCGAGGGCCAGGGCCACGTCGTGGAGCGCCAGGATCAGGGTCTCGTGCCCGCGGGCCAGCTCGGTGAGGATCCGGCCGCCCTGCTGGCGGTCCAGCGCCGAGACCGGCTCGTCCGCCACCAGGATCGGCCGTCCGTTGTAGAGGGCGCGGGCCACCGAGACGCGCTGCTGCTGGCCGCCGGAGAGCTCCCCGGCCCGGTCCCAGAGCCGGTCCGCGAGCCCGACCCGGTCGAGGACCGCCGCCACGGCGGCGACGTCGGCCCGCGCCGGCCGGACCAGGGTCCGCAGGTTGTGCAGGGTCGAGCGCCGGTCGAGGCGGCCCATGTAGACGTTGTGGAACACCGAGAGCGGCCGCACCAGGGCGGCCGCCTGCGGCACCAGGGCCACCCGCCCGGGGGCCTGCCCGTGGATCAGGCCGATCAGGGTCGACTTGCCGGCCCCCGAGCGCCCCATGAGCGCGACCCGCTCGCCCGCCCGCACGGTCAGGTCGAGGCCCGACAGAACCGGGCGCCCGTCATAGGCCGCGGAGGCGTTCGCCAGGACGATGGCCGCGCCGGACCCCGCGCCCGACTCCTCGCCCGACTCCTCGCCGGCTGCCGCGCCGCGCGACACGCGCGTCAGTCCAGGAGGCCGGTGGAGCGTCCGACCTCGACGAGGGGCTCGTAGGCCGCGTTGGTCACGGGGATGAACTTCGAGCGCCCGAACGGCTCCAGGATCGCCGGGTCGGCGATGCCGGTCAGCGCGGCCCGCAGCCTGTCGGTGAAGCCGGCGCCGTAGGTCTGCTCCACGTCGCCCCGCACGGTCCACTGGTAATCGGGGAAGGTCGGGCTCTCCCAGATCACCGAGACGGCCTTCGGGTCGACCTTGCCGGCCTTCGAGTCGAGGTCCCAGACCGAGTAGTCGACGGCGCCGACCGCGAAGGCGCCGGACTGGACCAGCTGGATCGTCCGGGTGTGGTCGCCCGAGAAGCCGACCCGGGCGAAGACCTGCTCCGGGGTCTTCCCCGGGAAGGCCTGCCGGACGAAGTACTCGGGCATCAGCCGCCCGGAGGTCGAGGCGCGGGCGCCGAACGTGAAGGTCCTGCCCGCGACGGCCTTCGGGAAATCCTTCTCCGGCTTCAGCCCGGTGGCGGCGTTGGCGATGACGTAGGTCTTGAACGCCGCGTCCTCGGCGCCCTGCGCGATCGCCTGGGAGCCCGGCACGGCCTTGCGCGCCTGGACGCCGGTGAAGCCGCCGAACCACGCGAGCTGCACCTGCCCGTTGGTGAAGGCGGTGACCGCCGCCGGGTAGCTCTTCACCGGGATGTAGCGCACCGGCACGCCGAGCTCGGCCTCCAGATAGGCGGCGACCTTGCCGAAGCGCTCGACCAGCCGGCTCTCGTCCTGGTCGGGGATGCCGGTGAAGACGAGGGGCGGGAGCGCCTTCGCGGCCGGCTTCTCCTGCGCCCGCGCCGGCCCGGCGGCGGCCAGGGCCGCCAGGACGCCCAGGGCGAGCCGCCCCAGCCAGCCCGGTCCCGGCTTCGATCCCGGCTTGGAGCTCGGCTTCGATCCCAGCGTCGATCCCTGCATCGCGTCCTCGTGGCACCACGCCCACGCACGGTGGGCTCGCTACACGGCGGGCGTAGCAGAAGACGCCGCGCGCGCCAGCCTCGATCCTCGCGATCCCGGCGCCCTGCGGCGCCGGGAGACCGCCGAGAAGCCGCCGAGAAGCCGTCTCAGGCGCCGGGCGCCACCGCGATCGCCGACAGGGTGAGGTGCTCCGGCAGGGCGGCGTCCGGCACCGGCACGGCCCGGATCCCGGCCGGGAGCACGCCGCCGAGCAGGTCCAGGAAGTCTCCCGACGCGGCGATCTCGATCTCGGCCGCCTTGGCCTGGGTCTCGATCCGCGCCAGGGCGTTCATCGCCGGGCCCAGCACCGTGTACTCGGCCCGCACGCCGTCGTCGAAGACCCCGACCAGCAGGTCGCCCGCGTGCAGGGCGACCACGACCCGCAGGGGAAACAGCGTCTCCCGGGCGCGGGCCGCGTTGAGCGCGGCGATCCGGTCGCGGATCGACAGGGCGCAGGCGAGCGCCGCGCGCGCCTGGACGTCGGGATGGCCGACGACGAACTGCACCAGCACCGCGTCGCCGATATACTTGTCGACGAGGCCGCCCTGCTCCGCCACCGCCGCCTGGGCCGCCGCCCGGACCCCCAGCAGGGCCGTCACCATGGCCTCGGGCGGGTGCTCGCGGGAGAGCCGCGAGAAGCCGCGGATGTCGAGGATCATCAGGCAGGCGTGGCGCCGGTGGATGCCGAGGCCGGAATCGCCGTCGTCGGCGGCGAGGTCGAGGGCGACCGTGTCGGGCACGAAGCGGGCGAGCTGGGTCCGCTCGTGCTCCATGCGCAGGGCCCGCACCACCGCGGCGCGCAGGCGGACCATGCCGTCGACCACGAGGAGTCCCGCCGCCATGAAGGTGGCGAGCCCGGTGAGCTGCGCGGTCGGGAAGGTGTCGGCGTTCGGGAACAGGTCCGGATGGATCAGGCCGACCAGGAAGGCCGCGCTCCAGCAGACGGTGACGAGCCCGCAGAACAGCAGGGTCTGCGCCACCCGCATGCTCAGGCCGGTCTGGAGCAGGAGCAGGAAGGCGGGCAGGCGGCTCACCGCGTCGGCGCCGAGCCCCGCCCCGCCCCCGGCCAGCATGTGCTCGATGATCACGTAGACGGCGAGCCCGGCATTGAGGCCGGTGCCGGCCCAGCTGTAGACGTTGGCCGCGGGGCCGCCGCCCCGCTCCCGCAGCCCGAACCAGATCGTGCCGAGGCCGTACAGGCCGAGGATGAACCAGTGGCTCAGGGCGTGCAGAGAGCCGTCATAGGCCTGGGCCGCCATCAGCAGCACCAGCACGATCACCACCCGCAGGCCGAGCAGGCGCAGGCCGCCGCCGGCCTGCATGGTCCGCAGCACCGCCTCGTCGTCCGATCCGGGATCCGCCCGGCCCTCGGCAGGAGCCCGCGCGGGCTGCAGCGCGGAGAGCGTCGGGTTGCCGGCGCTGCCCGAGGCCATCAACCGCCCCGGCCGAGGCGCCGGGCCGCCGCGAAGCGGTTGAGGAAGCGCGGCTCCTTCTCGGGGGCGATCCGGATCGCGAGGTGCAGGGTGCCGTCGGCCTCCGACCGGCGGTCGAGGATCTCGGCGTTCTCGTAGAGCCAGTTCAGCGCCGCCCCGTCCTCCGGCGGCAGGGCCACCGCGAAGCTCGCGCGGTTGCGCCCGATCCGCGCCTCGATCCGGGCCGCCAGGGCGGCGAGCCCCTCCCCGGTCACCGCCGAGACCAGGACCGGCGCGGCGCTGTCGCGGTCGTTGCGGGCCCTGGCCTGGCCGCTGAGGTTCAGGAGCCGCGCGCGCTCGTCGTCGTCGAGCAGGTCGGCCTTGTTCCAGACCTCGATGATCCGGTCGGTGCTGGTCTCGATGCCGAGCTCGCGCAGGACCTCGCCGACATCCTCGGCCTGGGCCTCGGAATCGACGTGGGCGACGTCGCGCACGTGGAGCAGCACGTCGGCCTCGATGGCGTCCTCGAGCGTCGCCCGGAAGGCCGCGATCAGGGGCGTCGGCAGGTCGGAGATGAAGCCCACCGTGTCCGACAGGATCACGGTCTCGCCGTGGGGCAGCTTGGTCGCCCGGGCGGTGGGGTCGAGGGTCGCGAACAGCATGTCCTTGGCGGTGACCTCGGCCCGGGTCAGGGCGTTGAACAGGCTCGACTTCCCGGCGTTCGTGTAGCCGACGAGCGCGACGATCGGGTACGGCACACGGGCCCGGCTCTGCCGGTGCAGGCCGCGGGTGCGCACCACCGCGTCGAGGTCGCGCTCGATCCGGGTCATGCGCTCCTGGATCATGCGCCGGTCGGCCTCGATCTGGGTCTCGCCGGGGCCGCCCAGGAAGCCGAAGCCGCCGCGCTGGCGCTCCAGGTGGGTCCAGGAGCGGACGAGGCGGGACTTCTGGTAGGCGAGGTGGGCGTGCTCGACCTGCAGCGTGCCCTCGCGCGTGGAGGCGCGGCGCCCGAAGATCTCCAGGATCAGGCCGGTGCGGTCGATGACCTTGGCGCCCCAGGCCTTCTCGAGGTTGCGCTGCTGCACCGGCGACAGGGCGCAGTCCATCACGACGAGGCCGATCTCGCGGGCGCGGATCAGGCCGGCGATCTCCTCGACCCGGCCCTTGCCGAGATAGGTAGAGGGCCGGATCCGCGGCAGGCTGACGGCGAGGCTCTCGACCACGTCGAGCTCGATCGCGGCGGCGAGCCCGGTCGCCTCGTCGAGGCGGGCCTCCACGGAGCGCGACGGCGTGGCCGGTCCGGGGCCGGCGCCCGCCGCGCCGCGGGCGAGGTAGGGGCCGATCACCAGGGTGTGGGTCGCCGCGGCGATCTCGCCCTCGGGGGCGGCCTGCGCCTGGAGGCGGGCTTCGCCGGACGTCAGCGTTTCGGTCATACGGCCTTCGGCGCCGCCGCCCCGGGCGACGGCTTCGTTGGAGAGGTCGGAGTGTCAGAATGGGGATGCGGGCGGGCCGGGCCAAGATGCCGGCCGCGAACGGGCACAGATATCCGTCGGCGGACGGGGTCTCCGCCCTCCCCCGCCGCGGCCGCGCCGGTCGCGCGGCGTCGCCCGCGCGGCGCATCGGGCCTCCGACCCGCCCGATCCCCGGCTTCCGGCCCGCTAGGCGCCGGGGCCGCCGGCCCTCACGCCTTCTCGGCGGTCTCGTCCGGCTCGAACAGCTGCACCGGATGGCCCGGCATGATCGTGGAGATCGCGTGCTTGTAGACCAGCTGCGAGTGCCCGTCCCGGCGCAGCAGCACGCAGAAATTGTCGAACCACGTCACCACGCCCTGCAGCTTGACGCCGTTGACGAGGAAGATGGTCAGCGGAATCTTGTTCTTGCGGACATGGTTGAGAAAGGTGTCCTGAAGGTTCTGTGCGCGTTCGCCCGCCATCTTCTTGGCCTTCTTGTTGTCCCGGCTCGCTCGGTCCGGGAGGAGTATGCCGCGGGCCGGATCGTCCGATCATCCGGTCCAGGGCCGTGTATACCAACACCATGACGACGTGAAAGCGTGGGTGCAAGCAACCCCCGTTCCAGCCGATCCGTGACGGATCGGCCCCGCCCTCAACGCGCGCCCCGGCGCCGCGGCCTCACGGGCCGATGCCGAGGGACTTCAACTTGCGGTGCAAGGCCGAGCGCTCCATGCCGATGAACTCGGCCGTGCGGGAGATGTTGCCCGAGAACCGCGCGATCTGCGCCACGAGGTACTCGCGCTCGAAGATCTCGCGGGCCTCCCGGAGCGCGAGGCTCATCAGCTTCTCGCCGCCCGCGCCGCCCGGCGTCGTCGGCACCAGGGCGCCGATCTCGGAGGGCAGCATCTCCGAGGTGACTTCCTGCTCCGGGTCGGCCTGGGTCAGGATCATCAGCCGCTCGACGTTGTTCTTGAGCTGGCGCACGTTCCCCGGCCAGTTGTGCGACTGCAGCACCGCCATGGCGTCCTCGGCGATCCGGCGCTTGGGCAGGCCGGTCTGGGACGAGATGTTGTCCATGAAGAACTGGATCAGCTCGGGCACGTCCTCCCGGCGCTCCGACAGGGCCGGGACCCGGATCGGCACCACCGACAGGCGGTGGAACAGGTCCTCGCGGAAGCGCCCCGCGGCGATCTCCTCTTGGAGGTCCCGGGAGGACGAGGAGATGATGCGGACATCGACGTGGACCCGCGTCGTGCCGCCGACCCGCTGGAAGTTCTGGTCGACGAGGACGCGCAGGATCCGGTTCTGGGTCTCCCGCGGCATGTCGGCGACCTCGTCGAGGTAGAGGGTGCCGCCGTGGGCCTCCTCCAGGGCGCCGACCCGCCGGCCGCTCTCGCCCTCGACCCCGAACAGCTCGGCCTCCATGGTCTCGGGCAGGATCGCCGCCGCGTTGAGGAGCACGAACGGGCCGTTCGAGCGGGCCGAGGCCTTGTGCAGGCTGCGCGCCGCGAGCTCCTTGCCGGCGCCCAGCGCCCCGGTGATCATCACCCGGGCGTTCGTCGGCGCCACCCGGTCGAGGGTCTGGCGCAGCTGGTTGATGGCGAGCGACGTGCCGACGATGCGGTTGGTGGCGCCGGAGCGCGCCGTCAGGTCGCGGACCTCGCGCCGGAGCCGGGAGGCCTCCAGCGCCCGCTCGGCCACGAGGATCAGCCGGTCGGCCTTGAACGGCTTCTCGATGAAGTCGTAGGCGCCCGCCTTGATGGCCGAGACCGCGGTCTCGATGTTGCCGTGGCCCGAGATCATCACCACCGGCAGGTCGGGGTTCGCGGCCTTGATCAGGTCGAGCACCTGCAGGCCGTCGAGCCGGGAGCCCTGCAGCCAGATGTCCAGGAAGACGAGGTGCGGCCGGCGCGCCTCGATGGCGGCGAGCGCCTCGTCCGAGCCGCCGGCCGTGCGGCAGCGGTGGCCCTCGTCGTCCAGGATCCCGGCGACGAGGTCGCGGATGTCGGCCTCGTCGTCGACGATCAGGATATCGGCGCTCATGCGTGCATCTCCGCGATCCGGGGGGCCGTCGGCGCGGCGCCCTTCTCCTCTGTCGTGACGGGACTGGTCTCAGGGGCCGCCGCCGCCGGCTCGGGCCCGTGCTCGCGCGGGACCCGCATCCGGACCTGGCCGCCGCGGCCGGCGGGATTGTCGTTCAGCTCGATCCCGCCGCCGTGCTCCTCGAGCACCTTGCTGACGATAGCAAGCCCCAGCCCGGTTCCACCCTCGCGGGTGGTCATGTAGGGCTCGAGCAGGCGCTGGCGCCCCTCGGCCGGGAATCCCTTGCCGTTGTCGGTGACGGCGATCACCGCGAACCCGTCCTCGACGGCGAGGTTCAGGCTGATCTTGCCCTTGCCGAGCTCGGCCTCCGGCACCTCGGCCACCGCCTCGACGGCGTTCTTGAGGATGTTGGTGATCACCTGGCTGAGCAGCCGGATGTCGAAGGCCGCCACGATCTTCTCCGCACTGCCCGCGCCGCCCTGGGCCGAGAACGCGAAGTCGATGTCCGGGTGCGCGACCCGCATCATGAACAGGTTCTGCTTGGCGATCTCGGTGAGGTCGTTCGGCGCGATCGCGGGCTTCGGCATCCGCGCGAAGGCCGAGAACTCGTCGACCATGCGCTTGATCTCGTCCACCTGGCGCACGATCGTGGCGGTGCACTGGTCGAACACCTCCTTGTCGGCGGTGATGACCTTCCCGTACTTGCGGCGGATCCGCTCGGCGGAGAGCTGGATCGGGGTCAGCGGGTTCTTGATCTCGTGGGCGATGCGGCGCGCCACGTCGCCCCAGGCGGAGCTGCGCTGCGCCTGGACGAGGTCGGTGATGTCGTCGAGCGTCACCACCGAGCCGCGGGACGCCCCCTGCGCCTGCTCGCTCGTGACCCGCACCGTGATGGTGCGCTCGCCCCGGGACCGGGTGAGCTGGACCTGCTGCTGCTGCAGGCTGCGCGGGCGCGCCTCGCTCTCGGCCAGCACCGGCGCGAGCTCCGGCACCGCGCGGGCCAGCGGCTCGCCGACCAGGGCGTCACTCGCGAGGTCGAGCATCCGCTCGGCGGCGGGGTTGGCGATGGTGACGAAGCCCGCCGCGTCGAGGCCGATCACCCCGGGCGAGACCCCCGACAGCACGGCCTCGGTGAAGCGGCGGCGGGTGTCGATCAAGTCGCTCGCGGCGATCAGGCCGGCGTGCTGGCGGCGCAGCTCCTGGGTCATCTTGTTGAAGCTCTCGCCCAGGTGGGCGAGGTCGCCGCTGGTCTTCTTGGTCGGCACCTGGGCGTAGAAATTGCCCGACGCCACCTGGTCGGCGGCGTTGATCAGCCGCCGGATCGGCGCCACGAACCGGTTGGCGAAGTTCATGCCGAACCAGACGGCCGAGAGCAGCGCGATCAGCGCGATCAGCAGGAACACCGACGCGAAGGTGATCTGGATCGAGCGGCGCAGCGAATCGTAGGTGAGGTACTCGGCCGCCGCCGCCCGGGACACGCCCGGGAACTCGATGGCGAGCTGGCTCACCTCCCGCTGCACCATCAGCACGGCGTCGTCGTAGGCCGGCATGCGCAGCAGCGCGGCGAAGACCCGGCCCTCGGTGGGCAGGAGGCAGATCGGGTCGGCGGAGTTCGCCGCGTCCTCGAAGGCCGCCGCCGAGGGCAGGCGGTTCGTCTTCAGGACGTCGATCTTGGCCCGGGCCACCACCTCGGTGGGGCCGCGCATGATCTGCGCCACCGGCAGGCCGAGATTGGTCGCCCGGGTGGTCAGGAAGGTCTGGAACCAGTCCCGGTTCACGTCGAAGTTCGGCCGGGCCCGGGTGAGGTCGTCGGCGAGGATGCGGATCTCGCGGGCGAGGCTCTGGCACTGGTTCTCCTGGTAGGCGTCGGCCACCTCCACGGATTTCAGCACCACGTCCCGGACCCGGTCGGTGAAGCCGAGCGAAAGACCCCGGTCGATCGTCACCGAGGCGACCACGGCGAGCAGGATCGTCGGCAGGATCGCGATCAGCGAGAACAGGCCGACGATGCGGGTGTGCAGGCGCGCCACCGCGGCGTTGGCCTTGCGGGCGTGCAGGAAGACCCGCGCCTCCCAGGCGATGATGACCGCGAGGCCGAGCACCAGGGCGGCGTTGATGGCCAGCAGCGTCACGCCGTAGGCCGGCGTCGGCGTCACCCGGATCACCCCGGCCAGGATCAGGAAGGTCGCGAGCGCCGAGACCAGGGCGGTGATCACCATGGCGGCGCCGATCCAGCCGGGACCGCGCGGGCCGGGCCGCAGCGATTCCGCCAGGGGCGTGCCGGACGGCTGGGACGTCTCGGGGCCCGCGGGCGTGCCCGCGTCCCGCTGATCCGCGTTCTGCTGGACAGCGTCCGGCTGGACCGCGTCCTGGCCTGCCCCGTCGGCACCCCTCTCGGGGACCGACGCGGGGCCTTCCTCTGTCCGTGAGCGTCTCAGGAACGGCATGACTGGTGCAGGGCCACAACAGTGTGGCGGAATTAATACGAATCTGGGCGTCCGGGCGGCGGATCGGCGGCGCGATCCGCCGCACGCGGCCGGCCTTGACCCCGCCCCGCCCTGCCCGTACCCCCGGTCGCGGAGGCGAACGGGGTCTGGTGGCCCTCCTGGTCTTCAAAACCAGCGGTACGCCAACAGCGTACGGTGGGTTCGATTCCCATCCGCTTCCGCCAAGCTTCAGACAATCGAAACCGATGAACCAGTGTTCGCCGATATTCAGGCGACACGTGCGACTAAATTCGCGATACTGCTTCATCGGAACTGTGGGGGTGCCGGCTCGTTTCCCGCGATCGATCCCGCACGGGTGCCCGCGTGAAGAACCGATCCGCCGCCACCGTCCCGTTCCCGCCGGCCGCGGCCGGCCGCGCGCGCTGAGGCCGGCCATGCTGGACAGACTCGTCACGCTCCTCCCGCCCGGCGCCCGCGAGGCGCTGCGAAGTCTCGCGGCGCGCCGGCCCGTGCGACTTCCCGTGGGACTGCCGGTGCGACTACCCCCGCGTCGGCCGGGCGCCGAGGCCACGATCCTGCCGGGGCTCGACGCGCGGCCCGCCCCGATGGCGCCGCTGCACCCGCCCGCCGCCATCAACGACAATCCCCTCCAGGCACTCCACGACGCCGTCGAGCGGGACCTGCGCGCCAGCGGCCACCTGCGCTGAGCGCGGGCCGCGCGGCCGATTGTCAGCGCTTGGCCGGTGCGGGGGCCTCGGGAATCGTCCCGGGCGCGATCCAGTGGCAGGCCGTGGTGCCGCGCACGGCGGCGCAGTCGTAGCTCTCGCCGCCCAGCGTCACCTTGTCGACGATGCCGGTGAGGTCCGTGCGCGCCAGCGCCGCGCAGCCGAGATGGTCCGCCTTGGGGTCGGCCAAGTGCACCGCGGCCGCCGCCGCACCGTCGCGCATCAGCATGCGGTAATTGGCCAGCGACGGGCAGCCGATCACCGGCGGCCCGGCCCGCCGGTCCGGGACGCTCCTGTCGGGGCGGGGCGCGCGGGGCGCCTGCTGGGCCTGGACCTGCGCCGCGCCGAGGCCGAGGGCCAGCGCGACGAGGACGGCGTCGGGGAGGAGGCGGCGTGTCATGGGCCGCTCGTAGCACGGCGCGTCCGGTGTTGCGCATCCACCGCGCCGCTGCTCTCAGCCCCCTCGCCCGGCCCCCCCTCGCCCGGCCACCGCAGACCTGCGGCGGATTCGGGGCTCGCCTGCGGATGTTCAGGCTTGACCGCGGGCCCGCCATTTGCGAGCGCCGCGCAGGAACGGAGGACGGGCCATGACGACGGAAATCGACAGCGACCAGAGACTGCACTTGGTCTTCGGCGGTGAATTGCAGGATCTCGACGGGGTCCGGTTCCGGGACATCAAGAACCTCGATATCGTCGGCATCTTCCCGGACTACGCCACCGCCCAGGCCGCGTGGCGGGCCAAGGCCCAGGCCACCGTCGACAGCGCGCAGACGCGCTACTTCGTGGTGCACCTGCACCGGCTGCTGGAGCCGCCGGCTCCTTGACGGGACCGGGCGCGCGGGGATCCGGGTCCGGGTCCGGGTCCGCCGCGCGCGTCCGCGGCGAGGGCGGGGTAAGAGCGCGGTGCGGGCGCGGCCGTGAAGGCATTGTGACACTTCCGGCCCGCTGCTAAGAGCCTCGCCCGTCATCGGATCGTTCCGGCTCCTCGGGAGACCGGTCTGAACAAGAGCGGCGGGAGGTCCGGCCGCGAGCGAGCGGCCGCCCATGAAATCCTCGATCAAGATCATCGCCGGGAATGCCAGCCGGCCCCTGGCCGAGGCGATCGCGGCCTATCTCGAATTGCCGCTCGCCAAGTGCATGGTCCGGCGCTTCGCCGACATGGAGATCTTCGTCGAGCTCCAGGAGAACGTGCGCGGCGAGGACGTGTTCATCGTCCAGTCGACCTCGTTCCCGGCGAACGACCACCTGATGGAGCTGCTGATCATGATCGACGCCGCGCGCCGGTCCTCGGCCCGGCGCATCACGGCGGTGATCCCGTATTTCGGCTACGCGCGGCAGGACCGGCGCACCTCCGGCCGCACCCCGATCTCGGCCAAGCTGGTGGCGAACCTGATCACGGAGGCCGGCGCCGACCGCGTCCTGACCCTCGACCTCCACGCCGGCCAGATCCAGGGCTTCTTCGACATCCCCACCGACAACCTGTTCGCTGCCCCCGTGATGGTGCGCGACATCAAGGAGCGGCTGCCGAGCGCCGACCGGATGGTGGTCTCGCCGGACGTCGGCGGCGTGGTCCGGGCGCGCGCCATCGCCAAGCGGATCGACTGCCCGCTCGCCATCGTCGACAAGCGCCGCGAGCGCCCCGGCGAGTCCGAGGTGATGAACATCATCGGCGAGGTCGAGGGCCGCTCCTGCATCCTCGTGGACGACATCGTCGATTCGGGCGGCACCCTGGTCAACGCCGCCGAGGCCCTGCTCAACGCCGGCGCCAAGGACGTCTCGGCCTACATCACCCACGGCGTGCTGTCGGGCGGCGCGGTCTCGCGCATCGCCGCCTCGCGGATGAAGGAGCTGGTGATCACCGACTCGATCCAGCCGACGCAGGCCGTCAAGCTCGCCCGCAACATCCGGGTGGCGACGATCGCGCCGCTGCTCGGCGAGGCGATCGGCCGGACCGCGACCGAATCCAGCGTCTCCAGCCTGTTCGACTGACGGCGCCGTCCGGCCGATTCCCGCCGGCCCTGAGGCGCCCCGAACCTACCGGCCCGGCACCCAGCCGCCCCGGTTGCCGGTCTCGGTGCCCGGCGCGGTAAGCACCAGGACCGTGCGGCCCGGCAGCGGCAGGGCGGTCCCGGCCCCGATCGCCGGCGCGCCGGGGTCGCGGGCGCCCGCGGGCTCGCCCGTGTCGAAGGCCGGCGTCCACGGGCCGCCGATCACCGGGGCGAGGCGGAAGCTGACGGCTTCCGCCCCGGCATTGAACAGCATCAGCAGGCGCTCGCCCGGGTCGCCGTCGTTGCCGATCTGCATGCCGAACACCTGGAGCCCGTCGTCGGACCAGTGCCGGACCTCCATCTCGATGCCCTCGGGGGAGAGCCAGTGCACGTCGCGCAGGGGCTCGTCGGGGTCGATCAGCGCGCCCGTGAAGAAGCGCCGCCGCCGCAGGGCGGGTTGGGCCCGGCGCAGGGCCAGCAGGTTGGCCACGAAGTCCGTGAGGGCGGGATCCGGATCGACGCTCCAGTCCATCCAGCTCGTCGGGTTGTCCTGGGCGTAGGCGTTGTTGTTGCCGCCCTGGCTGCGGGAGCGCTCGTCGCCCATGAGCAGCATCGGGACGCCCTGGGCCAGCATCACCGTCGCCAGCATGTTGCGCTTCTGGCGGGCGCGCAGGGCGAGGATCGCCGCGTCGTCGGTGTCGCCCTCGACGCCGTAGTTGCGGCTGACGTTGTGGTTATGGCCGTCGCGGTTGTCCTCGCCGTTGGCCTCGTTGTGCTTCTCCTCGTACGACACCGTGTCGGCGAGCGTGTAGCCGTCGTGGCTGGCGATGAAGTTGACGCTGGCCAGCGGCGAGCGCCCGGACGGGGCGAACACCTCGCGCGAGCCGGTCAGCCCCTGCGTGACCTTGGCGAGCGTGGCGGAATCGCCCTTCCAGAAGCCCCGGGCGGCGTCGCGGAACTTGTCGTTCCACTCGCTCCAGCCGCGCGGGTAGCCGCCGAGCTGGTAGCCGCCCTCCCCGACATCCCACGGCTCGGCCACCATCTTGACCCGCGCCAGCACCGGGTCCTGCGCCACGGCCTGGAAGAACGCCGCCTGCGGGGTGAAGGCGAAGGGCGCGCGCCCGAGGCTCGAGGCGAGGTCGAAGCGGAAGCCCGCGATGCCGTAGGCGGTGACCCAGTGGCGCAGGGAATCGAGCACGAGCTGCATCACCCGCGGGTGGCTCGCGTCGAAGGTGTTGCCGCAGCCGGTGCAGTCGCGGTTGCGGCGCGGGTCGGCGGGGTCGAGCTTGTAGTAGCTGGCGTTGTCGATGCCGCGGAACGACAGGGTCGGTCCGGTATGGTCGCCCTCGGCGGTGTGGTTGTAGACCACGTCGAGCCAGGTCTCGATCCCGGCGGCGTTCAGCTCGCGGATCGCCGCCTTCAGGCCGCCGAGGCCGCCCTCACCCAGGTAGCGCGGCTCCGGGGCGAAGTAGCCCAGGGGCTGATAGCCCCAGAAATTGACGAGCCCCTTCTCCACCAGGAAGCGGTCGTCCGCGAAGGCCTGGATCGGCAGCAGCTCCAGGGCGGTGACGCCGAGCTTGACGAGGTGCTCGATGATCGCCGGGTGGGCGAGCGCCCCGTAGGTGCCGCGCTCCGCCTCGGGGATGTCGGGATGGGTGCGGGTCAGCGCCTTGACGTGCGCCTCGTACACCACCGTCTCGGCGAGCGGCCGGCGGATCGGGTTGAGGGCGAGGTCGGGCACCTCCGGCGCGGTGACCACGCAGCGCGGCATGTAGACCGCGCTGTCGCGCCGGTCGATCCGGTCCTCGCGCCCGCCGCCCCGGCGGTGGCCGTAGAGCGCGTCGTGCCAGCGGATCCGGCCGCGGATCTCCCGCGCGTAGGGGTCGAGGACGAGCTTCGAGGCGTTGAAGCGGTGGCCCGACGCCGGGTCCCAGGGGCCGTGCACCCGGTAGCCGTAGAGCTGGCCCGGCAGCACGCCGCGCAGGTAGCCGTGCCAGACGTCGTCGGTCCGGCAGGGCAGCCGCACCGTGCGGGTCTCGTGCCGCTCCCCCGGCTCGAACAGGCAGATGTCGACCGCGGTCGCGTGCTCGGAGAACAGGGCGAAGTTGACGCCGCGCCCGTCGAAATGGGCGCCGAGCGGCGCCGGCACCCCGTCGTCGACGGCGATCATGCGGGGCGTCCGGTCACACGGATGGCGGCGGGCGGGAGCAGCGGGAGGCGCCGGCTATTCGGCGGCCGCGGCGGCGGTGGGCGGCTCGCGCTCGACCGTGCGGAAGTTCTCGAGCTCCGCCAGGAAGTTGCGCGCCCACCAGTCGACGTCCTCGCGGGTCATGCGCTCGACCATCGGCTTCCAGCGCGCCAGCCGCTCGGCCTTCGGCATGTAGAGCGCCGCGCGGATCGCCTCGGCGACCTCGAACCGGTCGTAGGGGTTGATCAGCAGCGCCTCGGGCAGCTGCCGGGCGGCGCCGGCGAATTTCGACAGGACCAGCACGCCCGGATCGTCCTCGCTCTGGGCGACGACGTACTCCTTGGCGACGAGGTTCATGCCGTCGCGCATCGGCGTGACGAGCCCGACGCGGGCGGCCCGGTAGAGGCCGGCCAGCACGGGCCGCGGGTAGGCCTTGGTGATGTACTGGATCGGCGTCCAGGCCGGGTCGCCGAGCGAGCCGTTGATCTCGCCGACCTTCTCGTTCACCTCGCGGGCGAGCTGCTCGTATTCCGGCACCTCGCTGCGGGATTTCGGCGTGATCTGGATGTAGGTGACGTTGCCGCGCTGGTCGGGATTCGAGGCGAAGAAGCTCTCCACCGCCTCCATCCGCTCGGGCACGCCCTTGGAATAGTCGAGCCGGTCGACGCCGATCAGCAGCTTGCGGGTGCGCAGGCCCGCGATGGTCTCGCGCACGACCTTGTTGGAATTGGCCTTCTCGGCGGCCTCCTTGAAGCCGGCGACGTCGATGCCGATCGGGAAGGCGCGGATCCGGGTCCGGCGGCCGTCGACCATCAGCGAGCCGCCGCCCAGCGGGATCGCCCGCTGGGTGTCGACGAGGTTGCGCTGCAGGTTCTGGACGTCCGCCTCGGTCTGCAGGCCGATCAGGTCGTAGTCGACGATGGCGCGCAGGAGCTCGCCGCTCGCCGGCAGCGAGTTGAACACGTCGGCGGCGGGCCAGGGGATGTGGTGGAAGTAGCCGATCGGGTTGTCGAGCCCGAGTCCGCGCAGCTCGGCGGCGAGCGGCAGCAGGTGGTAATCGTGGACCCAGATGATGTCGTCGGGCTCGACCAGCTTGGCGAGCGCCCGCGCGAAGGTCCGGTTCACGCGGCTGTAGCCGGCATAGTCCGAGCGCGAGAAGGCGCCGAGCCCGAGCCGGTAATGCATGATCGGCCACAGGGCGCGATTCGCGAAGCCGGCGTAGTATTCCAGGTGATCCTGCGGCGAGAGGTCGACGACGGCGTACTGGACCCGGCCCCGGTCGATCAGCGTCGGCTCCTCGGAGGGCTCGTCCGTGATGGTGCCGCTCCAGCCGAACCACAGACCTTCGTAGGCCGTGAAGGCCTCCTTGACCGCGACGGCGAGGCCGCCCGCCGCCACCGCCTTGCCGCCCTCCTCCGGGACGGCGACGCGGTTCGATACGATCACAAGGCGTGCCACGCGGGTCGGCTCCGGATCAGGGGCGCGGGTCGGGTCGAGGATCTCGCCGCGCCTGCATCGGGACGTCACTATTATGTCAGAACGCGCGGAGGCCCTGCGCGATCCTTTGTCGGTCGTCCCGCAACCCAAGCGTGAAGCCGGGCGCGGGTCAAGTCGAGGCCCTGCCGTTCCGGGACAGGGCGGCCGCTCCGTCCCGGTCGGGTGCCCGTGCGAGCGTTGTACAAGCGTGGCGGTTCTGGCAGATCTTGCCTGAACGGCGCGTGAGCGGTGCCGCCCGTCGCGCCGGACCCCGCGCACGCATCGGAAGGGCGCACAGGGACCGGAACCCGCGACAGCCGAGTCGGTTACTCAGCCATCGCGGGGCCCGCGGTCGCCGCGAGCGGCCCCGTCCCCGCGCCGCGAGGAGTGTTTTCGAGATGGCCGGCAACGAGTTACCGCAAGGCACCCCCGCGGATCCGATCGCGGATCCGCACCGCGAGGGGTCGCACGCCGCGCCGCACGACGCGCCCCACACCGCCGCGGAGGAGCGCGCGCAGTGGCGGGCCCTCCAGGGCGACGTCGAGGGGCTCGCCGACGTGGCGGCCGAGCGCGGGCGCGGCCTGCTCGACGCGGCCCGGCTGCAGGCGCAGAGCTACGTCGAGCAGCGCAAGAGCGACGCCGCGCAGTCGGTCCACGACCTGGCGCAGACGATCCGCAATTCCGGCCGCGATCTCGGCGACAAGCCGAACGTCCGCGCCTTCTTCGACAGCGCCGCGGACGGGCTGGAGCAGCTCGGCTCCTCGATCGAGCGCCGCAGCCTCGGCGAGTTCTACAGCGAGGCCGAGTCCTTCGCCCGGCGCGCGCCGGTGGCGGTGGCCGTGGGGACCTTCGTGGCCGGCCTGATCGCCGCCCGCTTCATCAAGTCGTCCAGCCTGCCGCCGGAGGCGCCGGACGGCGACGCCCGCGACAGCTTCCGGGCCTGACGCCATGACCTACGGCTCCGACCCGCGCCAGGCGGGCCCCTCCACGGGCCCAGCCACGGGCCCCTCCAGCATCCAGAGCCTGATCGGCGACGCCCTGCGCGAGACCAACGAGCTCGCCCGCAAGGAGATCGCGCTGTTCCGGGCCGAGATGGCCGGCAATGTCCGCCAGCTCATCGTCGGCCTCGCCTGCATGGTCGGCTCGGCGGTGTTCGCCGTGGTCGCCCTGCTGGTCCTGATCGGCGCCTTCGTGAAGTGGCTCGCCACCATCGTGGGCTCCGAGTGGCTCTCGGCCCTCATCGTCGGCGGCGTGCTGCTGCTCCTCGCCCTCGGGATGGCCCTGTGGGCGCGCAGCGTCCTCTCCCTCTCGACCCTGGCCCCGAAGCGCACGACGCGCCAAGTCCGCCAGGATGCCCAGGCCCTCTCGGAGCGCGTGTCCGGATGAGTACGATGAACGACCTCGAGAAGGAGATCGAGGAGAGCCGCGCCCGGCTCGACGACACGATCGACCGCATCCAGGGCCGGCTCTCGGTGCCGAATCTCGTGGACGAGATGCTGGGCAATGCCCGGCGGGTGCCGGCCCTGAACACGACCTACGATTCGGCCCTGGAGGCGGTGCGCCGCAACCCCGTGCCGGTGCTGCTGATCGCGGCGGGCGTCGGCCTGCTGTTCAACCGGATGGCCCGCGACGCCCAGCGCCGCCGCACCGAGGTCTCGGCCGAGCGCGTGCCCACCCTGAACACCGGCGCGGCGCGCGGCTACGACCCCGACCGCCCGACGGTCCGCCCGGCCCGCGATCCGCTGGACACGACCGAGATCTGAGGACCGGACCCGTCCGGGTCCGGCCGGATCCGGGATGAGACACCGCGCCGCCCGGCCGGACGACCGGGCAGACCGGCGCCGAAGGCGGGCCGCCGAGACCGACATCTGAGGACAGCGCCATGACCGACAAGCCGGGTATCCCCTCCAGCACCCCCGAGCAGCTCGCCGCCGCGGCGGGGATGCCGCACGGCGCCGACGACAAGAGCCTGCGGCCGGATCCGGCCGGCCTCGGCGACCCGGGCGCGCCCGGCACGGCCGCGGGCGACTTCACCCTCCGGCCCGATCCGCGCGGCCTGCACGACCCGCTCCGGCCCGGCGCGGCGACGGGCTCGCACGACGCCGCCCAGGACACGGCCCAGGACGCCGCTTCGGCCGCGAAGGACGGTATCCGGGCGGCGGGCGACCGGGCCACCGAGTTCGCCGGGCAGGCGCGCCGCACCGTCTCGGGCCTCGCCGACGACATCAACGACCGCCTCGGCGGGGCGGCCGATCAGGCGCGCGACCGCGCCAGCGCGGCCTACGACGAGGCCCGGGAGCGGGCCGGCGCCCTCCATCGCCGCAACATGCGGGCGCTGGACGACCTGACCAACCAGGGGATCGAGGGGATCAACCGCGGGCGCACCGCCGTCGAGCGCTTCGTGGACGACAACCCGCTCCTCGTCGGCGTCGTCGGCGTGGCCGCGGGCCTGCTCCTCGGCGCGCTGCTGCCGCGCACCCGCCAGGAGGACCGGAGCATCGGTCCCTGGGCCGACGAGGTCCGCGACCAGGGCCTGCGCTACGCCCGCGAGGTGACCAATATCGGCCGCGAGTTCGTCCAGACCGCCCTCGATCCGGACAACCTCAACGCCGCCGCCCGCAAGGTGGTCGATCCGGAGAGCCACACGCCGCCCGCGGGCGAGCGGACGCAGCACAATCTTTGATCCGGCCCTGATCCGGGTTCCGGCTCGGGCGGGCCGCTCCCACACCGTCGTCACGAGCGGAGCGAAGTGACCCAGGGTCGCGCCACGTCCGGAAGCGTGGCGCCGCGCTGGGTCGCTTCGCTCGCGAGGACTGCGCGGCCTCGGTCCGGCTCCCTCTTGTCCATGGACCGGGCGGGAGCCCGAATCAGTCCCGATACAGCCCCGCATGCGCCTCGCGGAGCAGGTTCTTCTGGACCTTGCCCATGGTGTTGCGCGGCAATTCGTCCACGAACAGGACGCGCTTGGGGCACTTGAACCGGGCGAGGCGGCCCTCCAGGGCGGCCTGCACGCCGGCCTCGTCCGGGCAGCCGGCGCCGCCCACCACGACGGCGGTGACGGCCTCGCCGAAATCCGGGTGCGCCAGGCCGATCACGGCGGATTCGACCACGCCCGGCAGGGCGTCGATCTCGGTCTCGACCTCCTTCGGGTAGACGTTGAAGCCCCCCGAGATGATCAGGTCCTTGCCGCGCCCGACGATGTGGACGTAGCCCCGGCCGTCGACCTTGCCGAGGTCGCCGGTGATGAAGAACCCGTCGGCCCGGAACTCGGCGGCGGTCTTCTCGGGCATGCGCCAGTAGCCCTGGAACACGTTCGGGCCCTTCACCTCGATCATGCCGACCGCGTCGGGCCCGAGGGCCGCGCCGGTCTCGGGATCGACCACCCGCAGGGACACGCCCGGCAGGGGGAAGCCCACCGTGCCGGCGACCCGGTCCCCCGCGTAGGGGTTCGAGGTGCTCATGTTGGTCTCGGTCATGCCGTAGCGCTCGAGGATGGCGTGGCCGGTGCGGGCCTGCCACTCCCGGTGCGTCTCGGCGAGCAGCGGCGCCGAGCCCGACACGAACAGGCGCATGCCCCGGGCCGCCTCCGGCGTCAGGCCGGGCTCCTTGAGGAGCCGGGTGTAGAAGGTCGGGACGCCCATCAGGGCGGTCGCCCGCGGCATCAGGCTCAGGATCAGCTTCGGGTCGAGCCGGGGCAGGAACAGCATGGAGCCGCCGCTCGCCAGCACCGTGTTGGTCGCCACGAACAGGCCGTGGGTGTGGAACACCGGCAGGGCGTGGATCAGCACGTCGTCGGCGGTGAAGCGCCAGTACGCGACCAGCGTCCGGGCATTCGACGCGAGGTTGTCGTGGGTCAGCATGGCGCCCTTGGAGCGCCCGGTCGTGCCCGAGGTGTAGAGGATCGCCGCGAGATCCTCCGGACCCCGGGGCACGTCCGCGAAGGCGGCGCCCGCATCGGCGGCCCGGTCTGCGGCCTCCGCGGCGCTGCCGCCGCCCGCCGCGTCGAGGGTCCAGACCTGCCGGACGCCGGCGGCGGCCTCGGCGAGCGCGTCGCGCCGGCCCGGGTCGCAGACGAACACGGTCGGCTCGGCGTCGCCCAGGAAGTAGCCGATCTCCGCCGGGGTGTAGGCGGTGTTGAGCGGCAGGAACACGGCGCCGGCCCGGACCGCGCCGAGATACAGGAAGATCACCTCGGGGCTCTTCTCGACCTGCACGGCCACCCGGTCGCCGGGCGCGACGCCTGCCGCCCGCAGGGCCGCCGCGTAGGCGCCGGAGCGGGCGATCAGGTCCGCGTACGCGTAGCGGCGCCCGTCCGGCGTCTCGATCACGGTCTTGGCGGGATCGGCGGCGCCGTCCCGCACCAGGGAGAAGAGGTGGTTCGTCATCGTGAGGCTGGGCTATCACGGGCTATGGGTCGCGCGCACCCATAGCCGCCCGGAGGCCCCCTCGGCGAGCCCTTTCCGGCGGCGCGTCGTCCGCGTGGTCCGGTGAGTCGCGACGCCTACGCCTCGGCGAGCACCACGGCCCGGGGCGGCGGCAGCTTGGCGCGCAGCTCCCGGGTCACCGCCGGGGCCGCCACCACGGTGCCGAGATTGGCGTAGGTCTCGTGGTTCCGCTCGATGGCCGCGAGGTCGTAGAGGTAGTTGACCATCAGCCCGTGCGACTGCGCCAGCCCCTTCTTGGAGGTGTCGCCCAGGAAGTTGATCCGGTCGAGGCGCGCGCCGTTGCCGAGATGGAACCGGGCCACCGGGTCGAGGGGGCGCCCGCGCTCGTTCTTGGCGCGCAGGAAATAGGCGGCCGCGGCCGGGATCAGCGCCCGGCGCACCGTCTCGGCCCGGGCCTTGTCGGCCGGCCAGGCCGGGTCGTCCAGCGCCCGCAGGGTCTCGACATCCTCGGGCAGCAGGCCCTGCGGGCTGTCGGCCCGGCGCTCCCGCGCCAGCCACGCCGCGAAGCCCGGCACCGGCGAGAGCGTCACGAAGGTCTTGAGCGTCGGGACCTCGCGGGTCAGGTCCTCGACCACCTGCTTGATCAGGAAGTTGCCGAAGGTGACGCCGGCGAGGCCCTTCTGGCAGTTCGAGATCGAGTAGAACACCGCCGTGGTGGCCGCCTGCGGCTGCAGCGGCTTGCGCTCCTGCGACAGGATCGGGGCGATCGCCGGGGCGATCTGGTCGGTGAGCGCCACCTCGACGAAGATCAGCGGCTCGTCGGCGAGCGCCGGGTGGAAGAACGCGAAGCAGCGCCGGTCCGGCGGCTCGATGCGGGCGCGCAGGTCGTCCCAGCCGGAGATGGCGTGGACCGCCTCGTAGCGGATGATCTTCTCCAGGATGTGCGCCGGCGTCGTCCAGTCGATGTGGCGCAGCACGAGGAAGCCGCGGTTGAACCACGACGCGAACAGGTGCTCGAAGTCGCAGTCGAGGCTGTCGACGGCATCCATCAGGGCGGGGTCGGCCTCGTCGCCGGCGCGCAGGGCCCGGCGCAGGTCGAACAGGTCCTCGCGCATCCGCACGAGGCTCAGCGTGCCGCCGCGGGCGAGGTTGAGGCGGCGAATCAGCTCCTGGCTGCGCGGCTCGGCGGCCTCGTGCAGGCTGCCCAGGCGGGCGCGGGAGGGCGCGGCGCGGTAGGCGGCGATCGCCTCGTCGACGGCGGCGTGGTCCGCGTCGAAGTCGAGGGCGATGGCCCGCAGGAAGGCGTGGCGCTCCGCTTGGCCGAAGCTCGCGTAGCGGTCGAGGATCAGGCGGGCCAGCGCCACCCCGGAGGCCTCGCCGCGCCGGGAGATCAGGTCCTCGCAGAGCTTGACGAGGTCGCCGGCGCTCGCCCGGGGCCCGATGTCGCCGCGCCCGATCCCGATCAGGTCGCGGCCGCGCTCGCTGATGGTCTGAAGCAGGTCGCCGAAGAAGGAGATCGCCGCCATGACCTTCGCACTGACCCCCGTCGACCCGGATTCGAGACGTGTCCGGTCCCGCGACGCCGGCTCGTCGGTCGGGCGCGGGCGGAACCGGACCGGGACGCCGGCGGGCATCCCGGTCCGCCCGCCATTCTACGGCGCCGCGGCCGCCGCGACCAGAGCTTGACCGGTCACGGACACGGGGCTCCCCTTGTGCGGACGCGGCACGAACATCGTGTGACGGGGGTGGTGCGACGGATCCGGACGGTCGTCAGAGCCGCTCGGCCACGGTGGCGAGGTCCGCCCGTTCGCGCCAGTCGCCGACGCCGTGCTGGCGGGCGAAGCGCAGCTCCGCGGCGCGGCGGGCGCGCTCGGGATCGCGGGCCCGCGCGATCGCGACCGAGCCGATCGTGAACAGCACCCCGAGGATCTCCTTGGCGAAGTCGACGCGGTAGTTCGGCATCCCGTACTCCCTGCTGCGGCGGCCCCGGCGCCGTTCGCACGGAACGAAACCGCCCTCTCGTTCGTAGTCCGGTCCGTAAACCTCGCGAGGCCCGGCGCCCGGCGCATCGGTCGCGGCGTCCGCTGGCATGCGGGCGGCGCCGGCTGCGTCTGTTGCATATGGTGCGCCGCCGGCTCCGGTGAAGGGGCCCGGGGCGTCCCGGCAGGGATGCATCGCCGCAGCTTGCCCGGCGGCGCGCTCCGCCCGTATCGCTCGCCGCTCCGATCGCCCTCCCCACACGGACCCGACCATGGCTCTCCCGCGGCGGCCCACCCGCCTGCCCCCGACCCGGCCGTGACCGCACCCCTCGACGCGAAGGCCCGGCTCGGCCTGACGCTGATCGCCGGCGGGGCCGTGGCCAACATCTACTACAACCAGCCGCTGCTCGGCCTGATCGTGGCCGAGTTCGGCGACCGCGCCGCCCTGTGGGTGCCGACCACGGCCCTGGTCGGCTACGGGCTCGGCATCGTCGGGCTCGTGCCGCTCGGCGACGCCCTGCCGCGCCGCGCCCTGATCGTGGGGCAGTGCCTCGGCCTCGCCCTGGCCCTGCTCGCCGTGGGCCTCGCGCCGAACCTCGCCTGCCTCGCGCTCGCCCATCTGGTGGTCGGCGTGCTGTCCTGCGCGGCCCAGCAGGCGGTCCCGTTCGCGGCCGAGCTCGCCCCGGACGCGAGCCGCGGGCGGATCGTCGGCCAGGTCATGACCGGGCTCCTCACCGGCATCCTGCTCGCCCGCACGGCGAGCGGCTTCCTGGGGGCGCATCTCGGCTGGCGGCCGGTCTTCCTGGTCGCCTCCGTGCTGGCGCTCGCCATGGCGGGCATCGCGCGGGCCACCCTCCCCCACACGGTGCAGACGCACCCGCTGCGCTACCGCGCCCTGATGCTGTCGATCCTCCACCTCGCCCGCACGCAGCCGGTGCTGCGCACGGCGAGCCTGTCGCAGGCGCTGCTGTTCGCGGGCTTCAACGCCTTCTGGGCGACCCTGGCCCTGCTGGTCGAGGCGCCGCCCTTCGGCCTCACCGCCGCCGGGGCCGGGCTGTTCGGCGTGATCGGCGTCTGCGGGGCCTTCGTGGCGCCGATCTCGGGCCGATTCACCGACCGGCGGGGGGCGAAGCCCGTGGTCCTCGGCGGCAGCCTGCTGGTCGCCCTGTCCTTCGTGGTGCTCTGGGCGGGGGGCACGTGGTCGCTCGCCGCGGTGGCGCTCGGCGTGCTGCTCATCGACATCGGCATGAACGGCGCGCTCATCGCCAACCAGACCCGCGCCTACGCGCTGGTCCCGGGCGCGCGGGGCCGCATCAACACCGTGCTGTTCACGACCCTGTTCGTGTTCGGGGCGCTCGGCGCCTATGCCGGCTCGCAGGCCTTCCTGCTCGTGGGCTGGCCGGGCGTCTGCGCGGTCGGCCTCGCCTTCTCGGCGCTGGCCGTGATCGTGGCGGCCCGCGACCCGCACCCGCCGGGAGCCCGGCCTACCTGAGCACCCGGGACAGGCGGCACCAGCCCGCCCTGTCGGGCGGCAGCCCGAAGCGCAGGCGCTCCGGCTGCCCGGCGAAGCGCCGCACCGCGATCCCGGACGCCGCGAGCCGCCGGTAGAGGTCCGGCCCGTCGGGGACGTCGGCGGTCCGGAACAGGCAGGTGCCGCCGACGACCCGGCCGCCGGCCCGGGGGGCGC
>NZ_JBKFBI010000054.1:0-34156 GCF_053346095.1 Methylobacterium sp. A52T
TCGGTCACCTCAAAAACTGGCGGCGCGTCGCGACCCGCTACGATCGCTTGGCCTGCAACTATCTGGCTGCCGTCGCGCTCGCTTCCTGTGTCATCGCATGGACCTGAATGAGTCCCCTACCTAGGCCGCCTTGTTGTGCGGCCTGTTGACCTGCAGCTTTCCGGTCTTGTGATCCGGCAGCGGTGCCGGCAGCCGTGCTGGGGACGCTCGGGTGGGCGGTGAGACTATCAGCCGACGTCACGTGAACAGCTGGACACCTCCAAAAACCTCGCGGTTTGAGGCAGTTCGTGGTGTGAAGGCCCCGGCGGTTTGCGAGGTTCTGCGATGCGAGGTCAGCCCGGGTTCTTCGACGTCGATGAGCGTCTGAAGGGTCTTTCGGCCAAGGGCGACGCGCTGGAGCGGCTGAGCCGCATGGTCGATTTCGAACTGTTCCGGGACGACCTCGCCTGTGCCGTGCCCCGCTCGGACGGGTCGAAGGGCGGTCGCCCACCGTTTGACCTCGTGTTCATGTTCAAGGTGCTGATCCTCCAGGCCAGCCACTCGCTCTCGAACGAGCGCACCGAGTTCCTGATCAAGGACAGGCTCTCGTTCATGCGCTTCCTCGGGCTCGGGCTGTCCGACCCGGTGCCGGATGCCAACACAATCTGGACCTTTCGCGAAGCGCTCACCCGGGCCCAGATCAAGAGCCAGCCGGCCATATAGGTGCTGTTTGGCGCCTACGAGACGGCCCTGCGGCACGCCGGCTTCCTGGCGATGGGCGGACAGATCGTCGACACGACCGTGGTCGCCGCACCCAAGCAGCGCAATACCGAAGCTGAGAAGGCAGAGCTGAAGGTTGGCCGCGTGCTCCATGACTGGAAGGCTCAGCCGGCCAAGCTCGCCCAAAAGGACCGCGACGCGCGCTGGACCAGCAAATGGTCGAAGGCCAAGCTGTCCGAGGACGGGGCGAAGCGCGTGGACATTGCTGTGCCGGCCTGCGGCTACAAGAACCACGTTGGCATCGACCGCCGCCATGGGCTGATCCGTACCTGGATGGCCACCGACGGGGCCCGGCACGACGGAGCGCAGTTGCCCGGCCTCCTGTAAGGCCAACACCGCCGGCGACGTCTGGGCCGACACCGCCTACCGCTCCAAGCAGAACGAGGCGCACCTGGCGGGCAACGGCTTCCGATCCCGCATTCATCGCAAGAAGCCGCCAGGTAAGCCGATGGCGAGGAACGTCGCCCACGCCAACGGTCGGAAGTCGAAGGTCCGCGCCGCTGTCGAGCACGTCTTCGCCCGTCAAAAGGGGCCGATAGGACTCGTCGTGCGCACCATGGGCTTGGCCCGAGCCGCCGTGAAAATCGGGCTAGCCAACCTCGTCTACAACATGAAACGGGCGGACTGTCTCAACGGCTCCCGAACGAGGACGGTCTGAGGACTAGGAGCGAGGCGATCCGGCCCGGATCGGGCTGGCGATGTAGCTCACGCCAGATCCACTATGCTCCCAAACTCCCAGCCCACCCTTCCAGAAGCTGCCGTCAGACCGGTTTTTGGAGGTGTCCAGCTGGTTGGCGTTCAGCCTGTGGCGGCGGGCAGCGAGCGAGACGGACTGGCCGCGTAGGTAAGTCCCCTCGAAGAGGCGCACCTTACGCCTGCGTGGTCCAGTCCCGAGGTCGCCGGACGGAAGTGATCACCTCGATGCGTTCGGCGCAGGGCGGCTCGTTAGAAATCACCATAGGGCCGGTCATAAGCACACAATTTCATGAGCGTGAGACCCTATCCGCTAATTTCCAAGGCTACGTCAGCGGGCGTGCATCCTCATTTCACGTCGGCCCAATTTCGACACTTTGAACTCTTCCTTCTACGTAGCCGAGAAGGGCAAAAGCGCAGAACGGACCGACATCTAAGTCAGACATAATCTGCCGTGCCTCACTTGAGCCTTCAACGAATCCGGAAAGGTCAATCTTTCGGGAAGGCCGTCGGCCCTCTCGATCGCCATGCAGTATGAAATGAGAAAGGGGACAGCTGATATTTTGAAGTCTGAATTCCAACGCAACATCATCATTGATCAATAGATATTCGACTGAGTTAAAATACTGAACCGGCTCAACGCCGCAAGATATCCCCACAGACAAATAATGCCAAAGCAGCGTGTTTTCTTTCTTCGGCGCGGAAAAAGCTCGGATTGATAGACCATTGAGCTTGTGTGCGCGCTCATAGTAATAGCTGGAAACAAAAAGCGCATTCGGATCGTACAGAAGAACTGATCCGAGTCTAACATAATGATCCAATGCATCGATACATTCGCCGCGGTCGACCATTGTCCTCACTTCGGGATAGCGAGACAGATAATATTTCTCATCGAATATCTCGTTGAAAGCCGCACTAATCTGTCCAGAGGAAAGAGAAATGACGGAAACCGTCGTAGGTTTTTCACGCGACAACCATTTATAATAACTACCCTCCGCAGTACTGTAGGGTTGAGGAAACGCCTTCTGCAATTGGGAATTCTTTCTATATATCCGGCGCGCTTCGGGAGTAATCATCTCTCCATTCTGATAAAAATCACCGCCGTAAGGAAACTTCTCGAGTGATCCCTGACCGCGAGCCGCTATATCATCCTCGTACGTGCGCTCGATTTCTGCAATCGCTCCAGACCCTGGAGCGAATATTTCACGAATCCTACGGTGCGTTCCAGCAGGACCAGTGCCTGAGAAATGATAAGTAAGTAGCGGAAATCCGTCAATGATGTACGGGTATTTGCCGCCGGGCTCAGCATAGCTTACGGTACGACCAAAAATATTCCAGCTGGCAACATCTAAGTTTGGTTGACGCAAAATGCGCACATTATCAAAAAGAGCTGGCACCAAGTCGCACCACCGTTGGTCGGTAAACAACCCATACTCCTTATCGTCATAGCAATATTTCTCCAATCTTGCATCCCACCATTCTGCGAAAGCAGTTGCATTGTTTCCAGCGCGAATTATAAGATGACCTAGATTATAAGTGCCGTGGGCCACAACCGATAATTCAGTCAACTGAATACCAATGTCCGTTTTTTCTGGCTTGGTGATATGCGGGACCAATCCAATCTCCGCGGCTCCTATATAGTCCGACATCGGGGAAAGTTCGCCGTAGACAACGACGTCGGGGTCCAGGTACAAATAAAGATCCGCTGAAAACTCGTGAAGGATTTTTGATAACGCGCGCCCTTTAACTGCGGTACAAATTTCCATGACATTATGCATAAAAACCCATGCTTCGGTAAATCCAAGATCTTTGGGTTGCCAAACATAGTCAAACGGCTCATCTGCCAGATGCAACCACGATGGTATGACATCGTTCAAACAGATTATGATAACGGCATCTGGATGATGCCGCTTTAGACTGTCAGCAAGAACCCTTGCTTTCGGAAGATAATTGATTGAGCAACTCGTGTATACGCAAAATTTCATTTTAAACAACTCCCAAACTCGATAGCAGATTGAGCTCGCATCGCACTACTGCGGATAACAATTTGCAATCATGCTAGGATCCATGCATTTTTATTATCGAACGAAGGTACTCGTTTTCCCGATTGAGACGCTCAATCTCTAGATTCATTTTCACAGCTTCCGGCCTCTTTTCAAATGTATGCGTGGTGTCGGTTAGTGGCTGAACATGTCGCGAGTGGCTAAATAGCGTCGACCAAGAAGCAGCGACTTTTGTCTGCTTATTGTATAATAAATCATAGACGTAATTCGAAATGTCGCGCGTCCACTCTGTTCGATCTTCGACAGTAACAGTATTGTCAGAATTGTCTCGGACTGAGATGTGAGATATAACTCGGGACAGATTTACAACTGGCGGCAATTTTTCGCTGCCGAGTAGAAGCAGGAAGAGAGTATAATCTTCGCTGAGGTCGTGCATAAACTCAAACTGAGCGAATCGATCACACAAGAAATTTCTGGGTATCACGGCGCCGCAAATTGGAAGGTGATTCACGCCGAAAAACAACCTCGGCCAATGGGAGCCAGGATAATTGTTCGCGACACTTGTTCTTGCCAAGACCGGAAATTCTTGATCGGTCAGGTCCCAGTGTTCCTTATGTACCGTGCAATCCCCGACTATAAAGGGTCTGGATCCACAAAAGAAAACGTCTTGGATTGCTCGAAATGCGAACAAATCGACGTAATCATCATCATCCATAAACCACACATAATCGCCGCTGGCTGCCTCCGCCCCGCCAATTAGATTAGCCACCCGACTGTACTCGGGCCGCCTATTCGAACATAATTTAATGATTAAATTTGGGAAGTCTCGAATCAGTGATCTTAAATGATCTTGCGCCTTCTGTTCCTCTATATCACTGGAAAGTATAATTTCGATCGGCAATGAATCTACTCTTGCTCGTGATATACTAGTCAGGAGACGCCGCAACAGGAATGTTCGCTTGAATTGCGTTCGAGTGACAATCGAAATTGTTGGCCTCTCGGCAAAGTTAATAAGGGCCTCCTCTACGGCTTGAGCAGATAGACGTGCCGCGGACGGGAGCGGACGTCCAATCTTATCGGTTTCGACTTGCCGCGCCGTAGCTATAATTCCGTCTAAAGTGGGCAACGTTTGGTCTGAGGTGAGAGGAGTTGGCAGCTGCTTGATCTGCTCAGCAACCGCCGACACATCCCGCTTAAGGAAATTTCCGTTTATTCCCGCTGCCAGAGAGGGAGTGAAGAAGCTAATTTTATTTTTACTCGCATATCCAAATATGATCATAGCGAGCTCAAAAGATTCATCAAACTCAATTCCGTTCTGTCGAATGTAATCTCTTGCGTCTCGAGCCGACACGACATACAACTCTGCCATAGAATCGATAATAGGGTAATAATTTGGATTAAATTTGATGAATGGATCTAAAGAACTGTAGTATGCACAATAATGTTCATTATTGATGCCAAGCCCCCCGCCGCTAAGAAGAGTAATCTGATCGGTATTGCCCTTAAGCTCGGCGAACATGTTTTCGATGCGCTGGCCGAGACTCTCATCCAAGATGAGTTTTTGATTTTTTGATATAAGTACCCATTCAGCCCTAGAATTTTTCAGAGTCTCATTGAGAATTTCTCCAAAAATGGCTGTATTGTGATGTTTGATATTTGCCGCGCCAGCAAAAAACTTATCTTCTGATGATCCCGCCGGCGGCAACGATGCCCGCGCTAAGATGCTCCAAAGACCTGGGAATCGCGAAGGATCCATTTCAAACGTCACAAACATTCTCTTCTCTCGACAGGCGAAATGGCCAAAAGGTCGTCTTTCCGGGTTCCGGCAGCGCCTCGTCGTGCCGGAAGATGGAATTCAACATGGATTGCCTGCCGACGATGTTGGTACGCACGAGGTAGTCTGGACCGATAGCCGAGCAGACACAGCTCTCGGTGGCCACTGCACCACTGCCTAATGCCGGAACTCCGTGTCGGCACTCTGTCGTGACTTCCCGAAGTGCGCACTGGATCATGTAGATCAGCTTGGACAGGATTCGGGTGGCGATCTGGGCATGCAGGTCGCGGATCGTGCTTTGGGGCGCTGAGTAGGAACTGGTGTCCGGTCTCAAGGTCGCGGTGATGCCCGCGCATGCAATAGCGCCGGCTCGGAACCCCTCCGAGAACCAGCCACGCACAGTGCCAGAGTGTTTCGGTACAATCCGCTTCACGTCTGGAATTTCAGTCTCAACGACGTCCATGCCAGCGTTCTCCCCGACGATCCTGTCGCGAACCGCTGCGGACCTCTCTGCTCAGGCCACTTCGGGCCGTACATCCGCCTCGCCGAACCCAACCTAGATGATGGGACAGCGTCTTCCGGTCGTTTACCGGCTGTGTCAAGGCGTGGCGGATGTGTGCTCCGTGCAATAGCAGTCAGGGAAGAGCTGTGCAGGATTATAGGTGACGAAGGCGGTTAGGCAACGCGGTGATCTGGGCTCGCGGCGACCTCGGTCCCGTCGCGTAAGATGACGCCGGCCACGACCTTCGGCAACTGGTTTTCGCCCTTCAGCCGGCGCCAGGTTTTCGACGCTGCCATGACCAGCTTGAACACCATCAGCTTGGCGGTCGTAGCCGAGAGTGCCCTTTTGGTCCGCACGGTCCGATGCCGCACTTTAGCGATCACGCTCTCGATCGGGTTCGAGCTGCGCAGGTGGTCCCGGTGCTCGGCCGGGAAGTCGTAGAACGACAGCAGCGCCTCCCGGTCCTTGGTCAGGCAGGCAGCGGCACGGGGGTACTTGGCCCCGTACTTCTCGATGAAGACGGCCAGCGCCACCTCGGCCGCCGCCCGGGTCGGCGCGCCGTGGATCTCGCGCAGGTCCGCCTTCATCGCCGGCTGGACGGACTTCGGCACCTTGTCGAGGACGTTGGCTTCCTTGTGAACCCAACACCGCTGGTGAGCGGTGCCGGGGAAGACCTCGTCCAGCGCCCGCCAGAAGCCGAGAGCGCCGTCGCCAACCGCGATCTCGGGCGCAATCGCCAGCCCGCGCCGCTTCACGTCGACGAGCAGTTCCCGCCAGCTCTGGGCACTCTCGCGCACGCCCACCTGGAAGCCGACGAGCTCCTTCCGACCTTCAGGCGTCGCCCCGATCAGCACGAGCATGCACGCGGCCTGCTCCTCCATCCGGGCCTGCGGGTAGACGCCGTCGGCCCAGACGTGGGCATAGCGGCGCGCGGAGAGATCGCGGCCCTGCCAGCGGGCATACTCGTCCGCCCAGGCCGCGGTCAGCCGGGCGATGACGGCCGGCGAGAGGTTCGGGGCGTCACGGCCCAGCAGCGCGGCCAGCGCGTCCTGGAAGTCGCCGGTCGAGACACCGCGAAGGTACAGGACCGGCAGCAGCGCATCCACGCTGCGGGTGCGCCGCGCCCACTTCGGCAGGAGCGTCGAGGTGAACCGGACCCGGTCCTCAGACCCGCTCGCACCGCGATCCTGCACGCGGACCCGCGCGACCGGCACCGGGCCGATGCCGGTCTGGATCGCCCGCTCCGGCCCGTGACCGTGCCGCACCAGCCGGGCCCGTCCATCCTGCAGTCGCAGATCCTGCATCGCACTCAAGAAGGCACCGGCCTCCAGCTCGACGGCTTGGGCAAGCAGGCGGCGGGCGCCGCTGCGTAGCACCTCGGTCAGGGGATCGTCGAGGTCTTCGGGATGACGAAGTCGGACGACGTTGGTCGGTGTCTCCATGGCGTATCGCTCTCGCCGAGAGGTTCTAGCAGCCTCGACACCCGCCTCGATACGCCGCCTTCAAACCTCCGTCGTCATCCAATCTCCGGCAGAACTCGGCCTACAACGTAGTCTGTCCCGCTTAATCGCCTTCCTCCTGTTGTTCGATGGGATGGCGCCGGACAAGGCGTCCGCCAATGAGACGCTTATATGAGCTCGCCTTGCCGCCTGGCAAAAGGCGGCGGTGCGGCTTTAGAATGCCCGCGTGCCGGTCGTGCATCCGCCGCACCCGCGCGATCACGCCGACATCGACTACCGTCTTGGCCGCGTGACAGGGGCGGCACAGCACCTGACAGTTTTCCAAAGAGGCATCCTCGGTCAGCGCGGCCGGGACGATGTGGTCGTAATGGAACCACCCGACCTGAAGCGCGCATGGACAGCGGCTGCCGTCCGTGAGCACACCCTCGCAGCGCCCGTCAGCTCGGGCGAGGGCGGCGCGCAACACCGCCTTGCTGAACTCACGCCGCGCCATCACGCCACCCCCACAGCGATGTCAGCGGTCGGTCCGCCCAGGTCAGCGGCGATCTCGGCGCGCTCAATCCGTGTCCTGGCCAACCGGTAGGCGTGCAGCTCGCGCGCGCCGAGCCCAGCACAGGCGGCGAGCCAGCCGAGGAAGCCAGGATCACCAGCCTCGCAGGCGCGGACTGCGGTGATCGAGGCGTGCCCTCGCTCATCACGAGCGACTGCGAGGATGACGGCCGCATGCTTGGCGACCAAGTCGGGGTCGTCGAGCGGTTGGACGACCAAAACGTAGCGCCGGCCGGAGCGCCCGCGCCAAACGCTCATGGCGAGAGCAGGCGCGCCGCGCGAACTAGCGTTCGTGCGCAGGCGCTCCTCACGAATTGGAGACCGGACAGCGCGGTCAGCCTTCAACTCGCGCAGGGCAGCCGCCCAGGAGATGGTGCGGTTCGACATGGCCACCCTCACGCGCTGAGCGGGAAGAGGGCGACACGCGGCTCGTTAAACGGCCGCGAGTGCAGATACGCGGTTGAGGGGGATCCAGCAGGGCCGGGCGCCGGCTGAGAAACCGCTGTGACCCAGGAGAGGGTCTGAATGTGGCCCTGAGTAGAAGGCATGCTGTGCTCCCAGTCGTCGGCGGGACCTGCCCCGCCACCAACCCGACCCCGCTTTCGGCCCGTGGGACCGGCGGGGTTGAGGCACGCATGCTGCTGTCCTCGGGCGTGCTGACACTCAGCGTCAGCCCGAGGGCACGAAGCAGCCCCTGCCACTGGTCACACCTGCTATGTCGCGCACAATCGGCTTGCAGCCACGAACATTCACCTCACGCAGGTGCGTAGTAATGAAAGCCAGACCAGCGTTCAGCAGCTTATATTTCCGACTCATCGGATCTGTCGCTCGGGCCCTGAGTGCATCGTCTGCGAGCATTGACGCTTCGTTGGCCGCCGTAGTCCAGTAAATATCGAAGTCAGACGTACTTTTTCGGCACAAATCTTACGTGTGCCTTTCGATAAACATCTCGCAACCGATTGTAATCGACAATGCGAACGGATCAGGCAGGGATATTCATGCGTCGAGGTCGTCAGCGATGGTGGCCTGCACTTCGACCTATGAGACCGTCACGATCCGAGGGCGATTTCGATAGGCTACCCCCCACATCATGGTGCGGGAACAATCCAATCCGCTTGGCCATGTTGCGATCTTTCAGCTTCACGGATGGCGCGACCGCCCGTTACGTCCTCGTACCGCCTTGCGATCAGGTCGACGTAACGCGGGTCGATCTCGACCCCGTAGCACCGTCGCCCCGCCCGCTCGGCCGCGATCAGCGTCGAGCCCGAGCCCAGGAATGGGTCGAGGACGACCTCATCTCGCCCCGTGAGATCGAGCAATGCGTCCGCGAGCAACGCGACCGGCTTGACCGTTGGATGATCCTGCAGGCCTTTCCGCGAGCTGGATCCGAGCGACGAGGCGCCGGGATAGCTCCAGAGGTTCGAGCGCCAGCGGCCGCCCCGGCCCAGGCCGACGTTGTTGACGTGCGCTTCTTCGCCCTTCTTGAATAGAGGGAGCAGTTCGTGCTGCGAGCGGTACAAGCTACCCATGCCGGCGTTCGTCTTCGCCCACACGATCAAGTTCAACGGCGACAGGACCAGCTCAGCCGCCGCATGTTGGACCACGTGCAGCCCACGCCAGTCGATGAAGGTACCGAACACGCCGCCCTCGACGAGGTAGGGCAAGGCGGTCCCGATCCACTCCAAGTTGAACGTCCGAAACTCCGCCTCACTCATCTCGCCGCTGGCCATCGCGAATTCGCGGTGGTCACCGCCCGTCACATGCCCGCGGATCGGCACATTGTACGGCTCATCGGTTAGAAGCAGGCGCGCGCGCTCCTCCCCCATGAGCTTGGCCAGCACGGCTGGATCGCGAGCATCCCCGCAGACTACCCGGTGCCGACCGAGCACGAACACGTCGCCCGGCCGCGCCACCGCTGCCGCGTCTGCCGACGGTGTCAACGGACCGGGCTCGACGGTATCGGGCTCATCGTCCAAGAAGACCTGGTCGATCTCGCAATCCGTGAAGCCGGTCATGTCGAGCGCGCCATCTTCGAGCGCGAGTTCCTCGAACTCCAGCTTCAGCTCGTCCAAATCCCATCCGCCGCGCTCTTGCAGCCGGTTGAGCGCCAGCCGCAGAGCGCGCTGCTCGCTTGGCGTGAGGTGGCCCGCGACGATGCAGGGAATGACGCTCAAACCCACGAGCTTGGCCGCCTCGACGCGCGCTACCCCGTCGAGGATGCCATCCTGCCCGTCGATCAGCACCGGATCGCAGAAGCCGAGGGCGCGGATGGAGGCGGCCACGCGTCCCACCTGGGCAATGTCGCGCTTACGTACCGCACGGGCCGGCGCCGTAAGTGACCCTGGTGAGCGCTGAACCAAGGTGAGGTTCGGAGCCAAGTCGTTGCGCACACGGCCTGCCGCAGGAGCGGGTCGGTCGAGGGCAGTCCGGCGCCGACGGCTCTTGCTATGAAGAGCGTCGACCAACAGGTCAGCGCTGCCCAACCGGTCTCGCGTCGCACGTCCCATGACCGCTCTCCCATTCGCGCGTTTCGCCGTCCGCCCATCAGGCGGTCTCCAAGCCTCCGGCCAACCAGACAGCCCGAGTTCCGAAAATCATCAGCAGCCCTACGCTTCCTGCCGGTGCCGATCGGCCTGGGCTTCAGCCACGAGCCGCTCCTGCTGGACGATCGCTCTCGCCTCCCATTCAGCGTCGCTGTAGGGCGCCTCACTCGCGTATGGCGGCGGTTGGCCGACGCCGAAGACCTCGAACAGGATGGTGTCGATCTCGCGGACCTTGCGGAATGCACCACCGACCGGCCTCCCGGACTGCGAGCCGAACGGCCGCGGCGCCCAGAACCAACCTACGCGCTCGAGTCCAGGCGCTTTGGATGGTTGCTGCAGGTACTGTGCCCAGAAATTGTAGGCGCCGATCTCGTGCAAGATTGCGATCAGAGTCTCCTTCCCCTCACGATCCGGCAGCAACGGCTCGCCCCTCTGCCGCAAGACGGTCCGCCGGTGATGAAGTCGCCATGCCTCGTTGTTGAGAGCGATAGCCGGCAGGACTACCTCGGCCCAAACCCCGCTTTTGCGGACGTGAGCTGTCAGATCATCATCGTGCACACGCTGCATGACCAGGACGATCGCGCCGCCGGCTTTATCGTTCAGGCGCGGCACGATCTCGGCATCGTACCAAGCGCTGACGACATTGCGCGCGGCCTCGTCCTGCGCCCGATGCGGCGCGATCGGATCGTCGATGATGATCAGGTCGGCCCCGCGCCCGATCAGACTCTGGCCAACAGCCCGATACAGTATGCCGCCGCCATGGGGCAAGATGATCTCGCCCGGTGTCACGGTCGGCCGCATATGCGGAAAAAGGACCCGACACCGCGGGGTACGCATCAACGAGACGACGCGGCGTTGCAGCTCCGCGGCCAAGGCACGCGTGCCGGCGACAACGATGATCTTGCGCGTCGGATCTCGGCCGAGGGCGAAGACCACCGTCGCGACCGAGGCGCAATGCGATTTGAGGCTGCTCGGTGGGGCGTTGAGGATCAGGCGAGTGGTGCCGCGATCGAGGCAGCCTTGCAGCGCATCAGCCATAACGTCGATGTGCCACGTGGTGCCGAGGTGGTCTTGCGGAGACAACTCGTGAAATGCTAGCTTCGTGAAAGAAGCCAGATCAGCGCGATAAAGACGTTCGTAAAGAGACATTGGTATCATCACGCTTTCGATTTATCATCGTCATCGAGCGGCAAAAGTGTGCCAGCAAGTTCAGTCATTATTTTATCGTCATAGGGCTTGATATCAAACGGATCTGGGCTGTCTCCTTCGCGCATAAGCCGAAACAACGCACCGCGAGCACGAGCATCACCATTTGCCGCAGCCTTGACGGTGTTCATCATGACTACCTCGCGTACGCTGATGCGAATTTTTCGACTATTCCGCATCACAGGGACGAGTTGATCAAGCTGCTGCTCTAACAGCGCATAGAAGCTTTTTAAACGACGCGGGCGTCCGCGACGATTACCGGACGTCCCAGGCTTGAATTGGGAATGGATCGGCGGCTTGCGGTAGCCCACTTTGTAATCATCACTCATGATCGCGATCCCGAACGCGGAATTGGGAGACGACATCACCCCAGTTTGCGGGCGGCTTAGATGGCTGACGCCCACGCTTGCGCACCGGTGCTTGCTGGATAAATTCGGTAATGCGGACGGCCAGCTCGGATAGCTCGATCACGAAGGCACCAAAGAGGCCGCCGGTCAGGTCATCAGAGAGGAAAGTTGCAAGTTTTTCCGGCCCATCGAAAATTTCGATATAATTGAGCCGCTCCCCTTCTTCGACCGATGATCCATAATATTGGACTGCGTGTTGCGTCGCCTCTACGCGCCGCAGTACGAGAAAGATTTTGAGTTGCTCGCGTCTCTCACTTGGTGACGATCTTAAATCGGACTCGTCAGGTTGGGTGGAGCTCGTGCGCCCCCACGTCTGAAGACTATGATTCGCTTTGCCGTAAGCGTCCCTGAGCTTGTCTTGAATCACAGCGATAAGCTCGACGACCTCTCCCTGCTTGCAGCCAAAACGGGTCAGCTCATGCGCCACAGCGAGGTTGAATACGCGGTAAGGCGTGTATCGAACCTCATGCCCAGTCCCCAATGGCAACGCGTCATAGAACGCCAGGGTGGATGTCGGCTGCCCACTTTGGCTGGCTCGGGCCTGAGAAACGTCCTCGTCGAGAAGCCGTCTCACGCTGGCAGCAAGACGCGAGGGGACCGTTTTGTCGAGGCGCAGCCGAGCTGTGTCCGACGCCCCGTACATGAGCGCGTAGATGAGCTGGATGGCTTGCTGGCGGGTCACGGTCATGAAGCTCCCATTTAGAGACGCCGATCGCAGCTTCAATAGCACCCGTGTACGTTTTTCGGACGGCGGTCATGCGGCGGCGCGTGGTTTGATCCCTGTAACAGCCCGATAATTCCCTGTTTCAAAACGACGGGAATTTTGCAGCTAAATGCTTGATAGACGAGCGCAATTTCTGGCGAGCGCTGCCAAAAAACGACGTATGGACGTTCATTTCCCTGATAATCAGGCCTGCCTCAGCTCGATCGCATCACCCTTGGGTGCTGAATAGTCAGGGCTTGGAGCGTGAAGGCGTGAACGACCGCGACCCATCACGTGCAGAGCACGTGGGATGGGCACTGGTGGTTTAATCGACCGAGCGGGTTTGTTGGTGAAGCGATGAACGGGCGAGCCAGCTCGAAGTGCGAGCGGCAGTGCCCCGCAATACGGCGCAGAAGCTCTGAGCAGGCAGCCCCTTCGGTCGGCGAGCTGATATGCAGCTCAACTGGACGCGGATCAGTTCACCCGCGATCCGCAGCGATGGGATTGTCAGGCCTCGGCCAAACCGCCCCATCATCCGGCACGGCCCGCAGCACCGTGCAACCCATGCCGATCATCGCCCGCTCGCCCACCTTCAGGCCCTGCAGCACCTTCGCGAGCGGACCGACCAGACCGTCCGCGCCGACCAGGCAGCGTCCGCCGATGAAGGCCGCCGGCGAGATCGTCGTGTTGTCACCGATCTCCGCGTCGTGACCGATGATCGCGCCGGTATTCACGACGCAGAAACGGCCGAGCCGCGCATCGAGGTTGACGATCACGCCATGGGCCACGAACGCGCCGGCGCCCAGTGCCACACCCTGGCTGACGATTGCGTGCGGCGAGACCAGGGACGGGCATGGGAGGGCGTGCCGGTCGAGCCACGCGATGATCTCGCTACGCGCCTGGATCGCTGCTCGGCTCACCCCGCCAACAGCGAGCGCCACACCCGCAAACTCCGCGCGATCGGCCAACAGCTCGTCGAGATAGCCCCGATAGGATCCGACCTGCACGCTTGGCTGGCTCGAATAGGTCGCCTCCACCGTGTAGCCACACAGCTGCGCGACCTCGGCGATCTCCTTCGAGAAGCCGCCACCGCCGATCAGGGCAAGACGCTTGTTCGTCACCGAAATCTGTCCCTTACAGCACGGCCCCGCCGTCGACCCGCAGGATCTCGCCGGTGACGTACCGGGCCTGCGGCGACATCAGGAACGCGATGGCGTCGACCACGGATTCGACGGTTGCGGCGCCCGCGGGGCTGCGCTTCTCCAGCGCCTCCTTGAACTCCGCGCCGTACAGGCGGGCATGGGCCTGGGTCATCTCGGTGTCGAGCCAGCCGGGGGCGACGCCGACGGCGCGCCGGGGGGCGAGTTCCCGGGCCAGCCCCTTGATCAGGGCGTCGAGCCCCGCCTTGGAGGCGGCGTAGGGCACGATCGCCGGCTCGGGCCGCTGCGCCGCGACGGACGACACCGCGCAGAACACCGCGTTCCGGGTCGAGACGCGGGCGCTGCCGAAGGCGGCCGCGAACAGGGTCGGCGCGACGAGGTTGGTGCGGTAGAGGCGCTCGACCTCCTCGACGCCGAGGCTGCGCATCGGCTTGATGACCTGGACGCCCGCGCAGTACACGAGCCCGGTCAGGAGACCCAACTCGGCCACCGCCGCCTGCAGCACGCCGCCGATCGCCGGGAGGTCGGTGACGTCGGCCGCGACGGCGGCGCAGCCGAGCGCCTCCAGCTCGGCGAGCCGGTCCGCCCGCCGGGCGAGGGCGGTGATCCGCGCCCCGCCCGCGCGGAGGCGCTCGGCGACGGCGCGGCCGATGCCGCTGCTGGCCCCGACGACGAGGACGTGCCCACCCGACTCCGCGACCGGCTCCGACATCGGCTCAGGCCTGCAGCTTCGCGCCGGCCAGCGCGATCAGGTCGTCGGTGGTCGCCGCCCCGGCGATCCGCTGCGGATCCACCTCGAGGCCCAGCGTGTCGTAGAGCGCCATGATGTTGAGGATGCCCAGCGAGTCGAAGGTCTCGATCGCCCCGAGGCTCTGCCCGCGGGCGAGCGGCCCCGGCTGGTCGAGGATCGTGCCGAGCTCGTCCAGGAATGCGCCCTCGGTCATCGGGTGGTCTCCTCGTAGGTCAGGACCGGGGGCGCGAAGATCCGGTCGGTGGTGATCGTGCAGGCTCCCCAGCTCAGGCCGACCCCGAAGCCGGCGAGCAGCGAGTGCACCCGCCGGCCCGCATAGGCCTCCGCGAGAAAGCCCGAGATCGTGCCGGGGATCGAGGCCGAGTTCTGGTTGCCGTAGACCGACTGGGTGCCGGTCGGGAGCTTGCTGTCGTCGAGCCCCAGGCGGCGCTGGAGGTTCTTGAGGATGTACTTGTTCGGCTGGTGCAGGACCAGGAAGTCGACGTCAGCGGCGCGCGTGTCCGAGAAGGCCAGGATGCCCTCGATCAGCGGCGGGACGCGCTTGAGGGTGAAGTTGAAGACCTGCGCCCCGTCCATGTGCATGGTGCCGGGCTTGCCCGCATCCTCGGCGTCGGCCCGGAGGCCGCTGTGCGGGATGAACAGGGCCTTCTCGCCCGAGCCGTCGCTGTGGAGCTGGAAGAAGCTCTCGCTCTCGCGCCGCTCGATCAGCACCGCGGCGCCGGCGTCGCCCATGATCGGCGTGATCGACCGGTCCCCGGTCGCGACCATGCGGCTCGCGACGTCGCCGACGCAGAGGAGGACGCGCTCGAGGCCGGATTCGACCAAGCTGTAGGCGACCGACAACCCGTAGACGAAGCCGCTGCAGCCGAGGCGGATGTCGAAGCAGAGCGTGTCGGTCCGCATGCCGAGGCGGTGCTGCATCCCGATCGCGGTCGACGGCGAGCTGTAATCCGGCGTCTGGGTGACGAGGATCAGGCCGTCGACGGCGTCGGGCTGCAGGTCGAGGCCGCGCAGGAGGTGGCGCGCCGAGTGCAGGCAGAGATCCGCCGTCGTGGTGGCGGGATCGGCGACGACGTGCCGGGTCGCGAAGCCCATGGCCCGCTTGAGGCGCTCGGCCTCCTCGGGGGCGAGCCCGAGGCCGGCCGCCTCGTCGTCGAAGGCCTGGACGCGCGCGCCGACCGTGGTGACGAGCCCCGCCAGGGTCGCGCGCGAGAACCGCAGGTCAGCCATGCTCGACCGTCTCGGCGACGTAGTCGATCCAGCCCTGGAAGCGGCGGAGCGGCGACTTCGTGCTGTCGAGGATGCTCTCGTTGGCGAGCGGCACGTAGCGGCCGACCATCCGCTCGATCTCGGATTCCGTCTCGAGGAGGAGCTCGACCACCGCGAAGGAATCGAGCCGCTCGTAGACGTCGTCCTCGGGCCCGGGATTCTCCAGGTCCGGGCGCCCCCAGGTCTCGACGAGCCGCGCGAAGGTCGCGCGGGCAGCCGCCTCGACGGCGCCGCGGTCACTCCGCGACGATGTGGATGTAGGGGGTGTCATCCGGTCCTCGTGTCAGTCGGTACGTCTTGCCCTCGGGGCCAGCGCTCAAGGGTTCGAAGCCGTTGTCGTCGAGGAAGCTCTCGACCATCCGGTTCTTCGCGCTCGGGCGATACCGGGCCTTCAGGTCCCGATCGCCCTCCTGCTGGCAGACGTGGCGCAGAATTTGGGCCTCGATGCGGCGTCCGAGGGCCCGGCAGCTCATCAGGAACGTCTCGAGCTCGCCGCCCCGGACGATGGCGACCCCGACGATGCCCATGTCGCCGAACCGGTCGACCACCCGGGCCGCGTAGACGCCGCCCTCCCGCATGGCGGTGGCGACCTCGTCCTCGGTGTAGCGCCGGGTCGTCAGGTTGAACTGGTTGGTCTTGTTGATCAGCTGCGTGACGCGCCGCAGGGAGCCGGGGTTGTTGCGGGCGACGTGCACCCGGATCTCGAGGGAGGCGAGGTACTCGTCCATCGAGGCGGCGGAGCGCTGCAGCTCCTGGCGCTGGGCCTCGCCGCGGTACTGCTCGGTCTTGGCCAGGTCCTCTGCGGTGACGTTCCGGGCGCGCAGCGACGCGATCCCGTCGAGGAGGGTGAGCGCCTGCTCGGGGCGCGTCCGGTCGAACAGGTGGCACTCGACCCCGGGGAGCCGGGCGCGGACTTCCTCGATCTCGAACGGGTTGTCGTCGAGGAAGATGAAGCTGTCGAGGCCGAGGTTCAGGGCCGCGGCGAGGTCGCGGATGTTCTCGCTCTTCTCCGTCCAGTTGCTGCGGTAGGCCACGAAGTCGTCGAGGCGGAGCGGCATCGCGCGCTGGGCGAAGACCGCGCGGAAATCCTCCTCGTTGTTCTTCGTCACCGCGCAGAGCAGGATCCCGAGGCCCTTCAGGCGCAGGAGCTGGCGCTGGAGCTGGGTGTGGACGATGCCCGGATAGTCGCTGTCGACCTCCAGGTTCTCGACGCCGTCCTCGCCGACGACGCCGCCCCAGAGCGTGTTGTCGGCGTCGACCACCATCACCTTGCGCCGCGCCCGCAGCCGCGCCGCGACGGCGTCGGCGTAGCGCTCGCTGAGCGCGTCCACGGCGGCCGGGGCGTAGGGCATCTGGTACATGTACCGGTTGCGCTCGCGGAAGGCGTTGGCGAAGCCGAGCAGCGCCAGGGCGCCGGCGGCGTCGACGACGCTGACCCGCTCCTGCGCCCGGGCGAGGTCGAACAGCACCGCGTTCACCCGCGCCAGCGCCTGAAGCTGGTCGTGGAGGTCGCTCTCGACGGAGGAGACCGGCACGAACGGCACGGTGTTGAGGATGATCGTGCCCGGCGCCCGGGCGAGCCGCGCCGAGACCAGCTCGGCGAGGCCGCGCGCGCGGTCCACGGCCGCCTCGTCCGGGGCGACGTCGAAGAACCAACGGTGGTCGAGATGCACGATCAGGACGTCGGCGGCGGCGGGTCCCGCCAGCACCTGCTCGATCTGCCCGATGGGGAGATGCTCGCACGAGACCGTGGCGAGATCCGCGAGGCGGCCCGCCACCTTCCCGAACGGGTTGGTGACGACGTTACCGACGAAACCGATCGACAGGGCGCGAGCCGTGGTCATCCTCGATACCGGTCCCTGCGACACCCTGCGGATGCCTGCCCTCCGGCGATCGACCGGCCCCTTTCCGTGCGTGCGAGCGCCGCCCTCTTGCGAGATCGCGTGCCATAAAGCAAGGGGCCGGGCATCCGGCGGCCGGCCAGCCCGGCCGGGGCGGGGCGGGAACCGGGCGGGGACCGGCCGAGGAGGAGCTGCGCGATGAACGGATCCGGTTCGGACGAGGCCGCCGCGACGACGCGGACCTGGACCGAGGCCCATCAGGCCGCCTTCGCGCGGGCGACCGGCGACGTGAACCCGATGCACATGGACGCGCGGATGGCCCGGCGGACGCTCGCCGGCGAGCGCGCCGTCCACGGCGTCCACGCCGCCCTCTGGGCCCTCGATGCCTGCGCCGACGCCCATCCCCTCGGCCGGCTCGCGACGCTCCAGATGCGGTTCGAGCGGTTCGTGCTGGTCGGGGACCGCACCGTCCTGACGGTCCACGAGGCGGACGCGCGGCAGCTGCGCCTGTCCGTAGCGGTGGACGGCGTCCGCACCCTGACGATCCAGGCGACCTTCGCGGCGGATCGGGCGCCGGCCCGACCGGTCGAGGCGGCGCCGACCGCGATCCCCGCAGAGCCGGTCGCCCGCGATCCGGCGGCGCTGACGGGCCTCGCCGGTGCCTTCGCGCTGCCGGACCCGGCGGCGATCGCCGCGCTGGCGCCGCGCCTCGCCCGCGCCCTCGGCCCCGGCCGGGTCGCGGCCCTGGGCGGCCTCTCGACCCTCGTCGGCATGTTCGTGCCCGGCCTCCACTCGATCCTCTCGAAGATCGACGTGACCGTCACCGAGGGGGACACCGGTGCGAGCCTCGGCTACGCGGTGAAGCGGTTCCAGCCGATGCTGCAATCGGTGACGCTGGACGCCGTCGGCCCCGGCCTCGTCGCCCGGGTCGAGGGCTTCGTCCGCCCGCGGCCGGTGGAGCAGGACAGCCTGCGGGACCTCGCCGCGCTGGTGGAGCAGGGCGCCTTCGCGGCGGTGTCGGCGCTGATCGTCGGCGGGTCGCGGGGGCTCGGCGCCGCGACCGCCAAGCTGATCGCCGCCGGGGGCGGGGCGGTCTGCATCACCTACGCGTCCGGCGCCGACGAGGCGGAGGCGATCGCCCGGGAGATCCGCGACGCCGGCGGGCGCTGCCAGGTCCTCCGCTACGACGCCGCCGAGCCGGCCGCCGCGCAGCTCGCGGCGCTGACGATGCGCCCGTCGCAGCTCTACCACTTCGCGACGCCCCGCATCTTCCGCCAGAAGCGCGCCCCCTTCGAGCCGGCCTGCCTGGACGAGATGATGCGCGTCTACAACACCGCCTTCTACGAGCTGAGCCAGTTCTGCCTGGAGCGCGGCGACGCCGTGGCGGCCTTCTACCCGTCGACGAGCGCCATCGACGAGGCGCCCCGCGACACCCTGGAATACGTGATGGCCAAGATCGCCGGCGAGACGCTGGCCGCGACCCTGGCGCGGACGCTCCCGAACCTGCGAACCGTGATCGAGCGTCTGCCCCGGGTGAAGACCGACCAGACCGCCACAATCTTTCCCGTTCCGGCCGCCGCGCCGAGCGCGCTGATGCTGCCGATCATCCGCCGGATGTCGGCGGCCGCCTGACCTGGAGGCGTGACGGGCGCCGGACCGCGCCGGACGGCCCTGACCGAACCGGGCGCCGCAATCTCAAACGCGCGGCGCATTGGCCGCGCGCCCCCGGCGCCGGGATCACTCGGCGGCGGCGTCGTGCCGGACCTCTTCGCCCGCCTCCGGATCTGCCTCAGCCTCACCGTCGTCGGCTCCGTCGGGCGCCGCGGCGGCGGTGAAGAAGTCGCCGTTCCGGATCGCCTCGCCGCCGGTCACCAGCATGCTGAGATAGGTGTTGAGAGTATTGTGCGCGACGTCGGGCAGCCGCTCGGCGATCTGGGCATGCGACAGGCCCTGCGGACCGGCCGAGCCGAGCAGCGCCTTCAGCCGCCCCTTGGCCGAGTTGGCCCGGGGACCGCGAGCACCGCGCCGGCCGCCGGAGGCGGGCACAGAGCGGTCGGCCGCGGCGGCCCGCAGCCCTTCGGTCGCGTGGAGACCGGAGGCCTCCAGCGGGATCCCCTCGACGATCGAGGTAAGCGCAGCCTCCGCCGCCCGAAGCTTGGTCAGCTCGGACGCGATCCGGTCGTAGTCGCTCTGCAGCGCGGCCCTGCGCGCCCGAACGTCCACCAGGGCCTTCGTCAGGGTGTTGTCCTCAGCCACCGTATGGCCTCATCCTATGATTTCCCTGGTGGACGGCATACGGCATAGGACCCTTCCGACGTCAACCGACGCACGAGTTGTGAGAACGGCGCCCGATGGCTTAGAGACATCTTCAAACGCCGCTTCCGGCCCGGGGTCATCGCCGCTGCCGCCGAATGTCGACGGATCCCGATCCTGGCACGCCGATACCGTAATCGTCATGTCAGAAGGCAAGCATTCTTCCACGGGTTCGATGTGTGGCCGTCCGCTCCCGGACCTCGGCCGCGCCCAGGGGCCTCCATAGATCCCACAGAGCGAATTATATCTATGAATATCTTCGACAAAGGGGAGAATAATGTCATCGACATTGATTCGCGGGATCAGCACAGCCAAGCGGGAAAAATCTATATCAATGGCGACAACAACTACATCCGCATAGGCAGGGGCTGCGTGTCCGACAAGGACATGCACATCGTCATCGAGTCGAACTGCCGGTTCGACGTCGGCGAGGACGTGCGGCTGTCGATGGCCAACATCTATATTGGCCCCGGCTCGGTCCTGCGTATCGGCGACCGGACCGGTTTCACTGGGCTCGTCCACCTCAACCCCGTCGAGGGGAAGGCGATCGAGATCGGCACGGATTGCTCGATCGCGTCGGGCGTCTGGATAACGACGAGCGACTTTCACTCCATCGTCACCCGCGACACCGGCGCGCGGCTGAACCCGGCCAAGCCCGTGCGGGTCGGCAACCACGTCTGGATCGCCAATCAGGCCACGCTGCTCAAGGGTACGATCATCGGCGACAACGCGATTGTCGGCGCGCACGCAGTCATCACCGGGACGGTGCCGGCCAACTGCGTGGCCGCCGGCAATCCAGCGCGCATTGTGCGGGAAGGCGTGACGTGGCGCTCGGACCTGATCTAATCACGCTAACGGCGCTCAAGCTTCCATCAACGAACCGAGCTAGACGACAGCCAAGCCCACACTGTACGCCAAATGCATCACGATCAAGGTGTTTGAATCGTTCTCACACGGATGGCTCAACGTGCCAACGGTTCGCGCGACTTAGCATTTAGCGCAGGTACTGCTCCACTTCAGCCTCGCGGGAGAGGCGCAGCAGGTTCTGCCCGTAGGCGGTCTTGGCGAACATCTCGCCGCGGGCCACGAGCTGGTCGCGGGTGATGAACTTCTGCAGGTAGGCGATCTCCTCCAGACACGCCACCTGAAGGCCCTGCCGGTTCTGCAGGGTGCGGACGAACTCGCTCGCCTCCAGCAGGCTGTCGTGGGTCCCGGTGTCGAGCCACGCGTAGCCGCGCGACATGCGCTCCACGTGCAGCTGGCCGCGCTGCAGGTAGGCCTCGTTGACGCTGGTGATCTCCAGCTCGCCCCGGGCCGAGGGCTTCACGTCGGCGGCGATGTCGAGCACCTGGTTGTCGTAGAAGTACAGGCCGGTCACCGCCCAGGTCGATTCCGGGTTCTGCGGCTTCTCGACGATCTTCGTCGGCCGCCCCGACTTGTCGAGGTTGACGACGCCGTAGGCCTGGGGATTGTCGACGTGGTAGGCGAAGACGGTCGCGCCCTGCTTGCGGCCCGAGGCGCGCTCCAGGAGCTCGCCCATGCCGGCGCCGAAGAACAGGTTGTCGCCGAGGATCAGCGCCACGTCGTCGTCGCCGACGAAGTCGCGCCCGATCACGAAGGCCTGGGCGAGGCCCTCCGGCCGCGGCTGCAGGGCGTAGGAGAACTTGAGGCCGAACTGCTCGCCGGTGCCGAACAGGCGCTTGTAGTTGTCGAGGTGCTCCGGCGACGAGATGATCAGGATCTCGCGGATGCCGGCGAGCATCAGCACCGAGACCGGGTAGTAGATCATCGGCTTGTCGTAGACCGGCAGGAGCTGCTTGTTGATCGACAGCGTGGCCGGGTGCAGGCGCGTGCCGGATCCGCCGGCCAGAACGATGCCCTTCATGGCTTGGAAACTCCCTCTGAGACCGGCCCGACGAGCCGGTCCAGGATGTCGTCGAGCGCCGCCTGCCAGGGCCGCGGCGCGATGCCGTAGGCGGCCGTGAGGCTGGCGGTGGACAGGCGCGAATTGGCCGGCCGCCGGGCCGGTGTCGGGTAGGCGGAGGTCGGGATGCCCTTGACCGGCACGGAGCGCCCGCCGCGCCGGGCCGAGCCCGCCACGATCGCCTCGGCGAAGCCGCACCACGTGGTGTCGCCCCGGTTCACGCAGTGGAACGTGCCGGTGGGCGCCGTCGCGTCGGTGGCGAGGCGCTGCGCGATCGCCGCCAGCGCGGCGGCGAGGTCGGCGGCCGAGGTCGGGCACCCGTGCTGGTCGTTCACCACGGTCAGCGCGTCGCGCTCGCCCGCGAGCCGCAGCATCGTCTTGACGAAGTTGCCCCGGTGCGGGCTCACCACCCAGGCGGTCCGCACGATGGCGTGGCGCGGGTTGCCGGTGCGCACCGCCAGCTCGCCGGCGGCCTTGCTGGCACCGTAGACGCTCTGCGGGTCGATCGGCGCGTCGGGCGCGTAGGCCCCGTCGGGCTTGGTCCCGGCGAAGACGTAGTCGGTCGAGACGTGCACCAGCGGGATTTCTTGGGCGGCGGTCGCGGCCGCCAGGATCGCCGGGGCCAGCGCGTTGAGGCGCCACGCCGCGACGACGTCGGACTCGGCCTTGTCGACCGCCGTGTAGGCGGCGGTGTTGATCACCGCCCGGTAGGCGCGGGCGGCGAGCGCCGCCGCGACGGCGTCCGCGTCGGTGATGTCGAGGTCCGCGCGGCCCGGCGCGTGGACGGTGACGCCGTTCGGCCACGTCAGGGCCTGCAGCTCGGTGCCGACCTGGCCGCCGCCGCCGAGGACGAGGACGTCCATCAGCCGTTGAGCCCCAGGCGCTCGCCCTTGTAGCGGCCCTCGCGGATCGGCCGCCACCAGCCCTCGTTCCCGAGGTACCACGCCACGGTCTCCTCCAGCGCCTGCTCGAAGGTCTTCTGCGGGCGCCAGCCGAGCTCGGTCTCGGCCTTGGTGCAGTCGATCGCGTAGCGCCGGTCGTGGCCCGGGCGGTCGGCCACGAAGCTGATCAGCTGCTCGTGCGGCGCGCCCTGCGGGCGCAGCCGGTCGAAGGCCGCGCACAGCGCCTTGACCACCGCGAGGTTGTTGCGCACCGCGCGGCCGCCGAGCAGGTAGGTCTCGCCGATCCGGCCGCGCTCCAGCACGGCCACGAGGCCCTTGGCGTGGTCCTCCACGTGGATCCAGTCGCGCTCGTTGAGGCCGTCGCCGTAGACGGGCAGCTTCTTGCCCTCGAGGGCGTTGAGGATCATCAGCGGGATCAGCTTCTCGGGGAAGTGACGCGGCCCGTAATTGTTCGAGCAGTTGGTCACCAGGACCGGCAGGCCGTAGGTCTCGTGCCACGCGCGGGCGAGGTGGTCGGAGGCCGCCTTCGAGGCCGAGTAGGGCGAGCGCGGATCGTAGCGGCTCTCCTCCGTGAAGAACGCGTCCGGCGGCAGCGAGCCGTAGACCTCGTCGGTGGAGACGTGGAGGAACCGGAAGGTCTTCCTCTCGGCCTCCGGCAGCGTCTCGTAATGCCCGCGGGCGCCGTCCAGCATGGTCTGCGTGCCGATCACGTTGGTGCGCACGAAGGCGCCCGGATCGGTGATCGAGCGGTCGACGTGGCTCTCGGCGGCCAGGTGCATGACCGCCTCGGGCTTGAAGTCCGCGTAGGCCTTCTGCACGGCGGCGCGGTCGCAGATATCGGCCTCGACCAGGCGATGGCGCGGGTTGTCGGCGAGCGGCGCCAGCGAGACCGGGTTGGCCGCGTAGGTCATCGCGTCGAGGGTGCAGACGTCATGGCCGAGATCGTTGACGAGGTGCAGCACCAGCGCCGAGCCGATGAAGCCGCAGCCTCCGGTCACCAGGATGCGCATGGCGGATTACCTCTTCGGATCAATCGAGAACTGAGAAAGCCGGGGCAGCCTAAGACCGGCCGTCGTGACAAAATTGCGGCCGGGAAGCGCTCTTCAGAAGACGCGGCCGAGATCGGCGAGCTTGGGCGCCCGGCGATCCTTGTCGGACAGGATCGCCGCCTCGCCGGAGACCGGCCACGGGATCCCGATCGCCGGGTCGTTCCAGAACAGCGCGCGGTCGTGATCGGGGCTGTAGTAGTCGTCGACCTTGTAGGCGACCATGACGTCGGGGGTCAGGGTGCAGAAGCCGTGCGCGAAGCCGTGCGGGATGTAGAGCTGCTCGCCGTTCTCGGCGTCGAGCGTGACGGCGACGTACTTCCCGTAGGTCGGCGAGTCGCTGCGGATATCGACCGCGACGTCGAGGATCGCGCCCTGCAGCACGCGGATCAGCTTGGCCTGCGCGCGCGGGGCGATCTGGAAGTGCAGGCCGCGGACAGTCCCCTGCGGGGCCGAGAAGGACTGGTTGTCCTGCACGAACGGCGTGGTGATGCCGGCCCGCGCCAGGGTGTCGGCCCGGAAGGTCTCCGAGAACCAGCCCCGCGCGTCGCCGAAGCGCTTCAGGACGATGCGCTTCACGTCCGGGATCTCGGTCTCGATGACGTCCATGCCAGCGCCTCTCAGACAGGTATCACGTCTATGCTGCGATGCCTCGCTCACCGCACCTTCTAGGCTCAGCTATCGCGAGATGAATAGGGACGATGTTTTGCCGAACCGGAGCAACCTGCGGAAGCGGTCTACTCACGGCGCAATCGCCCTCACGCCCCATCAAAAACTTGCGCTTTCGCAATCGGTTGATTGCTGGGATGGGGATAGCTGGCGTGACGGTGAGGACCCGCCTCTTGCTCCTCGCGCCGAGCGCTGCGTCCTTTGGGGGAGGCCAGGGCATTAAGCAAGAGCTTTACGGGCAGATCTCGAACGAATTTGCTCGCCTCTGCTCGCGGTTGCCAGAAACACCCCGTTAGCGCCCCGAGATTGAGACCGCGTCACTGGCCCCTGAGGCTGGAAGGCCGAGGACGGTACCGCCTCACACGGTACGCAAGCGCCGAGCCATAGTATTTACCCGGCGCGAGCGTTCCGATAGGGCAGGGCCGCCGACAATCCGCTCGTTCATTGCGACGGCCCACCCTCTCGCCCCCGCGGACGTATGCTCACCCGCGCTTCAGATTCTAAGCCCGCTGCTCATGAGGTCTTCGCGTTCGTCAGGACGCACGGTGCAACCGTCAGGATATTGACGCTCCATATCGGGGATCGTCCTGTTGGGCTCGGCAGGTCGAGGGCATCTCACGGGCGATGCTCGACGCGTTCAGCGCCACCGATAGGTAAAAGGAGCATCGCAGTGAGAGCGGTGCTTTGAGGAAGCTCTACGGCCTGTACTATCGCTGGGCGGACCCGGGCTCAGTCCGCGCGAGCAGCAACCTGCTCGTCCGGCTGGTGGCGCGCGGCAGTCTACCGGCGGCCAACAATCTCGCCACCGCGGAGGAGCAGATCGCCGCGCTGACTCCGTATGCCGGCGCGGATTTTTCCGTGAGCTGGTACGGGCTAAAGGCCGATCCGGTGCGCGATTACCTGGTCCAGAGCTGGCGCGAGGGCCGCGACCCTCGGCCTGACTGCTCCTCCGGAGAGTACCTTGCCCGGCACCCTCATCTCGCCCGGGCCGGCATCAACCAATTCCTGAACTTCATCGCGCGCCGCCGGGCCGAGCCGGACCTGGCGATCACGGTGCGGCTGCATCTGGAGCCGGAGCGCGCCGTACGTGACACCGCCCTGCCGCGGCCCGGGCGCGTGCGGCAGGTCGCGGTGCTCGGCGCCATCAGCGCGACGAAGGGCGGCCTGTCCCTGCAGGCGCTGGCGATGGATGCGCAGGACCGAAAGCTGCCACTGCCGTTCTCGATCGTGGGCTTCTCCGACCCGGCACTCACGAGCAGCCTGGAGCGGACAGGCGTGAGTGAGACGCGGCACTACTCGATCGACGATCCGACACTCGACAGGTCATCGGGCGCGACCCTCCAGATCGCCGAGATAGGTGGCCGCCGGGCGGGCGATGAGACCCGACCTCCTGGCCAAGATTTCGGCCGATCTGGTTCCGCTCCCGGCAATCTGGCCCGAAACCTACTCGTACGTGCTGACCCTGGCCCTCCGTACCGGCCTGCCGGTGGCAGCCCTCGACCTCGGCGCCCCGGGCGAACGGCTGCGCGCGTATCCGAATGGCCACCTGCCGACCTACGCGCTGGCCAGCGACGCCGCCGCCTGCAACGACCAACTGCTGGCCATCGACCCCGCCGCCAGCGGGTGGAACAACAGGCAGATTTTGGCCGCCGAATACGAAAGCCCAATGCGGGATTACTATGCATTCAAGAACTTAAGCCGGATTTGCAGCCTGCAAGAGATGACATTTTCAGGCTGGATAGGAACCATTTTCAGTGGTTTGACAAATGAACTGCAAAGACGGCCACAACGTTGTTGTCCTAAGGGACGCATTCGGGCACGTCATACATGTATCCGATCGCAGCCTACAACCTGCACAGGAAGGATCCATCGCTCCAGCACTCTTGCTAGTGGAATTTCTCGATTCTAGAAGCGGGACGATTTCAAATTTCTTGATGCCAAGCGATGGCGAATTATACCCCATCGTACTCGATCTCACACCGATATCACACGCTAAAATCTCCGGCTTTGCCCTAGAAAGCGCTTCATCCGGGCGCTACATCGCTTCTATTCCACAAGAAGGAGGGCGCTTCATCATCAAGGCCCATGGATTCGGGATGCACGAGTGGGAAGCCTTCTTCGCTGCAGAACCGTATCCGTTAAGCTCCTCAGTTAGTCTCATCGCAGAAAAGGCGATCTCTTTACTAAACGATGCGTCGATCGAGCACAGCCTCCTAAGCGCCCTGAAGCACGATGACCATGATGTACTTCACGCCATCCAGCATTGTCATCACTTGATAACTGATAAAACCCTGGATTTTTTAGCTCGTCGACGAGATCAGTGGTTGAATGGAGTCAGCGCCCAGAAATGGTCAGTTCGGGATAAGAGCGGACGCGCCAGCGGCCTTGTACATCTCTGCAGATCATCTGCCCTTCGGCGGGCAGGCCCAACGAGAAGTGTGTTCAATTTCGGCCCTCTACGAAATGCGCTCTGTCGGCAGGCCGCCCCCCCTCCTATATCGATAGGACCTTCTACCGACGATCTGCAAAGCGACTCGTGGGGTGACGGCCGTTCGAATTTTTGGCAGGCGCTGATAGGATCTTCTCGGCGGCTGATATCGCCAAGCCTCGGCCTTTGTATGCTCTCGACTGTGAGAAATGAAGGCATATATCTACTAGAGTGGATCGCCTATCATAAGCTACTCGGCGTGGAACACTTCTTCATCTACACGAACGACAATGAAGACGGATCAAATGATATTCTCGAGATTCTTCATCAGGCCGGGCACATAACATTATTCCACAATATTGTTCCAGTTGGAGGGTCTGCGCAAAACAAGGCCTATGCACATGCCCTGTCGATAGGCACGGGAATTTTGGACTACGAATGGTGTGCCGTTCTGGATGCAGACGAGTTCTTTCGTCCGCCGAAACTTCAACCCGGATCAATGAGAAAATACTTAAAGGGACGACAATTTGAGAAGATCCATGCGGTAGCCGTTAATTGGCGGAATATGTCACCTTCAGTTGTGTCCGCCGGACAATTCGATGGATTAGTTACTGCCGATCAGATTTACTTTGCGGAACATGCCAATGCACACATCAAATGCATAATACGTCCTCAGAAATTCGTACGTTCTTCACCACACGTGCCGCAAACCGGTCGTCGCAACGCACCCCCGCTGATCGCAGCAGACGGGAACGACTATGTTTCATTTGCGGACCGGGAGCCAAATCTTGAGAAAATGTACAAAGCTCTATCGACCCGACCAATTTGCGATCCGTGCTATATTGCCCACTACCTTTTCAAATCTGTGGAAGAATTTGCAATTAAACGCTCCCGGAATGGTGGAGATCTTCCGCTATATAAAAGCGACAAAATCATGATGATCGAGCCGAATCAAGCGGAACATTTCCTTGCTACCTCGCTGTCAAGTCAATGTTGCGCCCATCCAGATGCCCAGTTTGTTCGACTCCTGAGACGCTCTATAAGACAGCTTGAGCAATTACCTGGAATGCAGAGGGCGCTTCTAGACTGCAGAAAATGGAACATTAGAAAGCTATCCGCCCTCAAGACTCACTATCGAGAGAAGATCGACAATATTGAAAACGAGCACGTCAAGATCTTTGCCGAGCTGCTAATTCACGGCCAATCCTCCATATCCGGACGGTCACACGTTAATGCCTAATGAGACGCATGGCTTCCCGCGCTGACTCGAACACCTGATCCGACTCGACACGGTGCCGGCGTCACGGCCGCGGCATCGATAATGACATCCACTCCCACCGGTTGGGGTACCCTCGCGTCAGCCGTCTATCGGCATCCGCGGCGTATACGACAGATCGAAGCCAGCGCCATGTGCGCCTGCAAAAACGATTCCATGTGCCCGACGGTTGCCGGCACCCATTGACATGTCGCGGCAAAGAGCGCCGAACATTCGACGATGCAGCCGAGCCGCAGGGCTTTCGCATATCGAATGCGCACCATGGGTTTGATCGACGTCGACAGCTCGTTCATTTCGGCTGCCTTCAGCCTCGGCACCGTAATGCCGGGGCTACATCCCTGCGACTTGACGCGCACTGAGATGCCTTCGGAACGATTCCGGCCTCCTGTTCGCGCCGAAAATGCCACAGGAAAGGCAAGCTCGCTTAGCGCTTTGTGCCGGCTCCAATTTCGTCCACCGCGACTACGGTCCGTGAAGATCTGCCGCCAGTCCACGAGCACAGGGCCGGCGACCTACCGACAGGGTCCGTGGGCTGGTCGGCATAACTTTGTAGAAGCCCGCCGGAAAGAAGCAGGGCAGTCATACCTCTCATGCAGGCGAGGGGACTTCCTCCAAGTCCCGCGCGTACTTCTATGTCGGGCTGCGAATCTCGTCCGCCAAACATCCTATATCCCACGATCAGCGGGGCATCCCGGGTTTTAGGATAAAGAGGTAGGCCAACAAACAACGTGAGCTCGGGATTGAGCAGGCGTGAACATGACTTGGTATACCTTCGTTAGAGACTAAAGATAATCGGGCGATATGACTGTAGAACCAAATTACCGATCAAATGATTTGGTCGCATTCACCAGGGTGAGAAATTGTATTCAAATAATACTGGGGCGATTTCCGCTAGGCCCACATGAAGTCAGACATTACTCCGGCGAGACGACCAATAAACTGTTGCGGTTTTTCTCTGCGAATGCCGAGTTCCGAGTCGAGGTGGAACTACCACTGGTCACCGGAGGATCGAGCAATAGTCAGCGATTCATAGGGGAACCTTCGCTGCGGTTATGTGAATGGGCATCAGCCGAGGTTCCCCTAAGCAACGAGGCGCGAACTAGGGTTCGCCAAGCTGAAAATTGGCGCGACCTGATAACCGCGATTTGGACGGACCCCGAGTTTCAGGCCAATCTCGATCCAACCCAATTTTCTCAGGAGAGGCTACAGAGTCTGACGCGGAGCCTCCAAGAGAAAACCAGCAAAAAGCTCCTTACCGCCAAACATGGACAGACAAGATCCGTTAAGGTGATCGATAACAGCGCAATTGTCATGGAGGTACCGACAACAGAAGCGGAGACGGCAAAGCTACCTTCAAGTACCAGAATGAGAGACATTTCACGATTAATCCATCTGAAGAGAGAGAGAAATCGATTTCATTCCACAACTTCCGACCCGCAAATATATATATCAGGAACACCGAGCGGCCGATACGAGATGCGGTTTACCTTAAAATATCAAAAGACCAAAACTGCATACAACGGCGACTATTTACAAATATTCTTTGACTTCGGCGATGGGTACACCGAAGAGCGATCTGCAAAATATCCTTTAACGTCAAACGAGATTGATTTGATTTTGTACCTGGATCTTCGTCGTCCTGTCGTTGAATTTCGCCTAGATCCGACAGCAAGGAAAGTTTCGTTTACAATAGAAACCCTGAGCATTCAGTCGATAGGTCACATGGATGAACTCTCCAGGAGCGCCAGCGAATGAATGTCATCTTCGTCAATTATGGCTTATTCAATAGTAATAGTGGAGGGCACATCGCCCACTTTGCAAACGAGTTGGTCAAGCAAGGGGCGAAGGTATTAGTCGTAGGCCAAAACGATGGAAGCACAGCAGCAGATTTCGGGCCTGTCGGCTTCGAAACTGTAAAAATGCCCCTATCAAGCGACGACCTTCCAAGTCGCGTCGTGGATTTTGCGTCGGATCCGAAAGCAATTGTACATGCCTGGACGCCCAGAGGCCACGTACAGCATTTTGTTAATCGTCTCGTGCAACGGACCAAATCACCTTATTTGGTCCACTTGGAAGACAACGAGGAAGTTCTTCTCGCAGCCTCGCTGGGAATTAGCGTCGATAAACTTTTGTCATTGCCCGAAAGCCAGTTAGACGAGATTGTGCCGGCCACATTAAGCCACCCGCATAAAGCGCGGAGCTTCTTGGAGCGCTCAGTAGGAATATCGGCTATCGTTGAAAGCCTGCTAAAGTTTGCCCCTTACGGAAAACTCACCCATATCCTTGAACCCGGCGTGGATGCTGAACAATTCTCCTGCGACATAGCGGAGGAGCAACAGCAGCGGCTCAGACAGGATCTATATATTGACGACGACGCTCTTATCACTGTCTACAACGGGAACACGCATTCCGCGAATTATCGGGACATCTTTTCACTATACACTTCGATTCTAATTTTACGAAGACGGGGGTTTAATATAAATCTAATTAGGACCGGTAGGGATTACTTCGATCGGCACGACGCGAGTTTTCCTTACATAAATGGCGACTGGGTTATCGATCTGGGGGTCTTACCGCGACGTAAAATGATTGAGGTGCTGAAGCTCGCCGATTTTTTCATACAGCCCGGCGGATGCGATGAGTTTAACACGTATAGACTGCCATCTAAACTTCCAGAGTTTTTATCATTGGGCAAGCCGGTTATTCTGCCGGCTGTCAATATCGGGCGGCGGCTAAATGATGGCAGAAATGCATTGCTGCTGTTTCGAGGAGACGCGACGGAGATCGCAGACAAAGTCGAGACCCTTCTAAAAAGTGGTCAATCGATGTTAATAGGCAAAGCGGGACGAGAATTTGCAATATCAAATTTTAATTGGGCTTTAAATGCCGAATCGCTAATGAAATTTTATAACAAGTGCCACACTGGCGGAACAAAGTTGATCTAGTGGACAATCCGGAAGGCTGCTATGTCACATAATATCGTATCGGATGCGTCTCTCGCTAAGCTACGAGCTTTATCAGAACTCGGGGCGGAGTTGGGGCTATCTTATGGGACGGTTCGCGACTACTGTCTCGGATTCGATCTATGCCCTGACTTAATGATATACAACAACGACCTCAAGGACTCCCAGAGGTTTTGGACCCTCAAGACGATCTTGGCGACTCAGCCTGTTGGATCTACTTTATTAGAAATTGGCGCGGGAGAACCGATCGTTGCCGATCTCCTTGGCCGATTAGGTTACAGAGTGATCATTGTTGATCCTTACGAGGGTGCCGGCAACGGTCCCAAAGAAATTGATCATTTCAGGCGCACATACAAGTCGGTCGAATATGTTGTCGACTGGTTCTCCACCGATCTGGTTGCTATCGCGCCCGGGTCAATCGACTGTTGTTATTCCATTAGTGTCATTGAGCATGTTCCGCTCTCCTCGCTTCAAGATATAGCTCAAGCCCTACGGTATTTTACAAAACCGGACGGCTCGACAATACACGCGGTTGATTACGTAGCGCTAGGCGCTGGCGCGGAATATCATTGGACAATGTATCAGACTTTTTCGGCTCTACTCGGTTACACAGAGGAAGCCGCGACTAGATCCATACAATCGGCGCGAGTTGATCCCGATACCTACTACCTATCCGCCGAAGCACACAACCGGTGGAGAGGGACTACTCCATACGAGAATTTTCCAATGCGTCGGGTCCAATCAATGCAAGTGGTTGGATGGCGCGGGAGCCAGACAAATTAGGTGGTTAAGCATATGTTTAAATATCAGGTGGTGGCGAAGACGCTGGATGCTCTCAAAGGGCGCCGTCTGAGAAACATAACTTCAAAAAATCGCGGCGCGCACGCACCGCCGCATGAATCGCAGAGTTCCATGCGCCTGCGTCTGTCGGTCGTAATGCCAGTCTACCGCACACCTCCCAAGTTGCTAACCCAGGCCATTAAATCGATTTTAAATCAATCCTACCTTCCACACGAGATCGTTATCGTTGACGACAGCGGGCGGAAAGGGACGGCGAGAAAGGTGATTGCCAGCCTGCCTGATCCCAACAACGTGATCAAATTGATTGTCAACGCCCGCAACGTTGGAATTTCCGATGCAACCAACGCAGGGGTGCAGGCTGCGACAGGCGACTTTATTCTCTTTGTCGATCATGACGATGAGTTAACATCGAATGCGCTGTCCTGTTTTGCTGATGAGATAGAGAAGAAGCCCGACTTTGATGTCTGGTATTCTGATCAGTGCACGATTGATGAACAAGGAGCTATGAAGCATCATTTCCTGAAGCCGACTTGGTCGCCGGTCTATGCTTTGGGAGTAATGTATGTTGGTCACTTGCTTGCGGTTCGTTCGGAGTTGTGCAAGACCGTGCTATTCCGCAATGAATATGACGGCGTACAAGATTTTGACTTTCTGCTTCGTGTCTCAGAGAAAACAGACCGGATAGGTCATGTTCCAAATATACTTTATAAGTGGCGAGCAATCGAGGGGTCGCTGGCTCGAAAGGGCGACGAAAAACAAGGGATCAACGCCCTGCAGGAAGCTGTTGTTAATGACCATCTTCGGCGAACGAACAAGACGTGGATCGCCGAGAGCCACCCTACGCTTCCGCACCGTGTGGTACTTTTGCCTTCTCGGGCGACGGCTGAGCCGAGGATTAGTATTATTATCCCTTCGAAGAACCAGGGTGAAATAGTCGGCCGGTGCTTGGATTCTATCTTTACGATGACTGATTACGATAATTATGAGGTCATTCTAGTAGATAATCGCACGACTGATCCGGTTGCCCTCGGGTTTTTCGAAGACTATAGGGTGAAACGAATCAGATATTCGGATAAGAGATTTAACTATTCCGCGGCTAATAATCTGGGGGCATTGGCAGCATCAGGTAAATTCGTCTTATTCCTCAACAACGACACAGAAATCATTGAGTCGGACTGGTTAAAGAAGCTTGTTATGTTTTTCGAGGATGAAGATATTGGCGCGGTCGGAGCAACTTTGCTGTATCCGAATCGCACTGTTCAGCACGCTGGGGTCATCCTTGGGCCACGAGGAACGGCTGACCATGTCATGCGTTCCTTCCCCGAAGATGTGGACGGCTACAACGGATCGCTTCCTGTAGCAAGAGAAGTTTCGGCAGTAACAGCCGCGTGTCTGATGTTGCCGAAGGAACTATTCTCTGACATCGGAGGATTCTCTACTGACTTCGCGAAACATTATCAAGATGTCGATCTCTGCCTTAAAATCCGCGATAAGGGTAACCGTATTTTATCTGTAGGAAACTCCCGCGTCATACACCACGAGAGCATTACTAGAAAAAATAACGGATACGATTTGGGAGATCGCGCCATTCTGATTGATCGGTGGTGGGGCGAGATCGCGGGAGGCGATCCATATTATAATCATGGCTTCCAAGCGGGGAGTACAGACTATAGTTTGGCGCCGATGGAATGATAATGACTTAGTACGACAGTTGCATTTTCTGACGAGATCGAAGATGGGCCACCCGTGCGGCGGTCTGATGTCGTCGTCGCCAGAGCGATTATGCAAGCAGCACCGCGCGTACGGGGGCAAAGGCAGGAACGTGTTAGGCGAGTTGGTGCCTGATCTCCGGGACAGAGAGCGGCAGCAGAGGCTCAGGCGGCCCCCGAGGCACCGGTCGCTTCAGGCGGCTTCGACTGCGACATCTGGACTCCCTCGCATTGCCTCGCCTGAAATGCTCCCGGACGTTGGGTCGTTGCCGCATCTGATTTGCTGCCCACGTGGGTTCGGCGGTGGGGTGACGATGAGGCGAGTGAGCATGGCGACGCGCGATGAGCTGCTTGTGGCGTTGGTGGCCCGGTATTGAGGTATCCATCCGGTGAAGGACGCGGGAGCTACGGTTTCGGCGGGAGCAGATCACTTTCCGCCGTATGGGCCGCGATCCGCTCTTTCAGCTCGTCGATCCCATCGTTGGTAAACGCTGGGTACGCCTCG
>NZ_JBKFBI010000055.1:0-34151 GCF_053346095.1 Methylobacterium sp. A52T
CGACTTGCCGCTGGTGCGCCACGCCGCGGAGGCGGCCCTCGGCGCCCGCCCCCGGCCGGTGGTCGCCGTGCTCGGCGCGCACGCGGCGGCGGTCCGCGACGCGCTGGCGGGGCTCGACCTCGTCCGCGTCGACAATCCGGACTACCGCTCCGGCCTCGCGAGCTCGCTGCGCGCCGGCCTCGCGGCGCTGCCCGCCGCCTGCACGGCCGCCATCGTCGTGCTGGGCGACATGCCGCGCGTCACCGCCGCGCATCTCGACCGCCTCGCCGAGGCCTTCGCGGAGGCCTCAGCGGGCGCCGGGGAGCCGCCGGCGGCCGTGGTGCCGGTGCAGGCCGGCCGGCGCGGGAACCCGGTGCTGCTCAACCTGCGCCGCCTCGGCCCGGACATCGCCCGCCTCGCCGGCGACCACGGCGCGGGGCCGCTCCTGAAGGGGCGGCCGGACGTGCTGGAGATCCCGGGCGACCCCGCGACCGCCCTCGACGTCGACACGCCGGACGCTCTGGCCGCGCTGGCCGCTTCGGGCGATCAGCGCCCCGCCGCGTCGCGCCCGCGCGCGGCCTTCGCCTCGGCCCGGCACCGGTCCGAGCAGTAGCGGACCTCGTCCCAGACGCGCTCCCACTTCTTGCGCCACGCGAACGGGCGGCCGCACTGGGCGCAGATCTTCTCCGGCAGATCGCCCTTGCGGCGCATCGGCGGCATCGCGGCTCCTCCCGGCCTATCCGGGCCGGCGCGCGTCGGGGCCGGTCCCGGCCGCCCGGCGCAGGCGCGCGTCCAGCGCGTGGGCGAGGCCGAGCATGACCGCGATCCCCCCGACATTGACCGCGACCTGCAGCGGCCAGGTGGGGTCGAAGGTCCGGTAGAGGATGCGGCCGATCAGCGCCGCCAGGCACCCGGCGGCGAAGATCTCCAGCGAGTGCCGCCCGCAGGCGTCGACGAGGCGCAGCCGCCGCCACCGGCTCGCGCGGGCCAGAGCGGGCGCGCTGAACAGCAGGTAGGCCAGCGCCAGCATGTTGATCAGGCGCAGGGGCGCGACGTGGCTCTTGTCGGGCGGCCCGATCGCCAGGGGCCTGAGGTCCGGAAGCCCCCACTCCGCCCAGGACCCGCCCTGCAGGAACGCGAAGACGAGGTAGGCCGCGGCCGCCGCCACGGCCCAGCCGCGCCGCGGCAGCAGACCGTCATGGGCGCGGACCGTGACCGCGAGCGCCGCGCCGATCACGAACAGGAACTGCCACGCGAAGGGGTTGAAGTACCACCCGTCGTCCACCGCCGCGGCGTTCGGGAGGTTCAGCTGGTGATCGACGTTGGCGGCGAGCCAGAGGGCACCCGACAGGCCCAGCACGCCCAAGATCCCGCGCCGCATCCCGAGATAGATCAGCGGGAACAGCGCCAGCAGCAGGATGTAGAGCGGCAGGATGTCGAGGTAGTTCGGCAGCGCGTTCAGCGCGAGGCCGCGCAGCAGGCCCGGCAGGAGACCCATCTGCAGCAGCGGCGCGACGCCGAATCGCAGCGTCAGGCCGGTCAGGTCCATCCAGATCCGCACGATGACCAGGGTCGCGAGCAGCAGCCCGGCCTGGAACAGGTAGATGCGCAGGCAGCGCTTGGCGATGCGCGCGAGCGCCGTCCGGATCCCGGCGCGCCGGAATAGCCCGCCGTAGGCGATCATCGACGAGTAGCCGGCCAGCAGCACGAAGATCTCGGCGGCGTCCGAGAACCCGAAATTGTGCAGTGTCAGCAGGGCCGGTGCGTTGCGCGGGATGTGGTCGATGAAGATCGTCAGGAGCGCGAGGCCGCGCACCACGTCGACCCGCGCGTCGCGCGCGGGCTTCGCCGGCCGTGCCTCCGCGGGCGGTGGGGGGAGCGCCCGCGGTTCCGCGGCGCCGGGCCGTTCGAGATCGTCGAGGCGCGTCACTCAGCCCATCACCGTGGCGCTCTCCGTCCGGACGCGGAGCGGCCGGGGCCGCGGTGCAACCATAGCGCGCCGGCCGCCCGAGGCCCCGCCGATCACGCGCCTTTGTTCGGATGTGCACAACGGCGGGGTCGCACCGATGATCCGCCCGCCGCGGCGGCCGTTGGCCGCGCCGCCCCCTCGCGTCGCGGCGGGGCACGGTATAGACGCGGCCGACGATCCCGCTTCCCGGCGCCCGCGCCGGCACGGGGCGCGTCGCTGGGTTCGTGGCAGGGTTGAGGGCAAGGGGCATGCGCGTCCTCGTCACCGGAGCGGGAGATTATCTCGGCCGCCGCCTGCTCGAGGCGCTGCGTCGGGACCTGCCGCCGGGCAGCCCCATCCTCGGCCTCGACAGGAGCCCGCCACCGCCCCTCGACGGCGTGACGCTGAGGGCCGTGGACCCGTTCGACGCGCGCGACCTCGCCGAGACGGTCGCGGCCTTCGATCCGACCTGCGTGTTCCACCTCGCGGCGCTGGCCTCGGTGGCGCAGTCGAGCGAGACGCCGTCCTACGCCTGGCGGGCGGAACTGCTCGGCACCCTCAACCTCGCCGAGGCGGTGGCGCGGACCCGCGCGGCGCTGGTCTTCCTCAGCTCCACGGTCGTCTACGGCGAGGTGTTCCGCGCCTGCCCGCGCCCGGACGAGAGCGTCACGCCGCGCCCCGACACGATCTCGGGCCGGACCAAGAACGCCTGCGAGTACATCCTCCGCGACGTGCTGGCGAATGCCCGGATCAAGCATCTCGTGCTGCGGCCGTCGAACTACATCGGGGCCGGGCAGAGCGAGACCTTCGTGGTCGCCTCCTTCGCCGGTCAGATCGCCCGCATCGAGCGGGGGCTGGCGCCGCCGAGCCTGGAGGTCGGCGACCTCTCGGCGGGGCGCGATTTCTTCGACGTGGCCGACTTCACCGCGGCGTGCCTGCGCGTGATCGCCCGGATCGACGACCTGCCGGACGGCGGCATCTTCAACGTGGGATCGGGGGTCGTCACACCGGTTTCCGACATCCTGGAGACGCTGCGCGGCCTGACGGAGGCGCGGTTCGACCTGCGCGTCGCGCCCGGCCGGGTCCGCCCGGCGGGCGTGCGCAGCGAGGGCTGCGACCCCGCGGCCTTCGGGACCGCCACCGGATGGGCCCCGACCATCCCGCTCGCGCGGAGCCTGGCGACGATCCTGGCGGAGGCACGGGCGCGCCTCGGCTGATCCGTCACCGGGCAGAGGTGACGGCAACGCCCTCGGACGGGCGCGCGGCTCCGGAACGCCGGCGGCGCTCCGGAGCGGCGACCGGTCTCAGCGCGAGAAGCGCTTGTACTTGATCTTCTTCGGCATGATCGAATCCGCCCCGAGCCGGCGCACCTTGTCGGCCTCGTAGTCGGAGAAGTTGCCCTCGAACCACTCCACGTGGCTGTCGCCCTCGAAGGCCAGGATGTGCGTGGCGATGCGGTTCAGGAACCAGCGATCGTGGCTGATGATGACCGCGCAGCCGGCGTAGTCCTCCAGCGCGTCCTCCAGGGCGCGCAGGGTCTCCATGTCGAGGTCGTTGGTCGGCTCGTCGAGGAGCAGCACGTTGGCGCCGCCCTTCAGGGTCCGGGCGAGGTGCACCCGGTTGCGCTCGCCGCCCGAGAGGGTGCCGACCTTCTTCTGCTGGTCGGGTCCCTTGAAGGCGAAGGCCGCGCAGTAGGCGCGGGAGTTGATCTCGCGCTTGTTGAAATAGATGATGTCGTTGCCGCCCGAGACCTCCTGCCAGACCGTGGCGTTCGGGTCGAGGGCGTCGCGCGACTGGTCGACGTAGCCGAGCTTCACGGTCTCGCCGACCTCGATCTTGCCGTTGTCGGGCTTCTCCTGGCCGGTGATCATCTTGAACAGCGTGGTCTTGCCGGCCCCGTTCGGGCCGATCACCCCGACGATGCCGCCCGGGGGCAGCTTGAACGACAGGTCCTCGATCAGCAGCCGGTCGCCGAACGCCTTGCTCAGGTGCTCGAACTCGATGACGTTGTTGCCGAGCCGCTCGTCGATCGGGATGACGATCTGCGCGGCGGCGTCGACCTTGTTGTTCTGCTTGGCGACCAGCTCCTCGTAGCGGGTGATGCGGGCCTTCGACTTGGACTGGCGCGCCTTCGGCGAGGCGGCGATCCACTCCTGCTCGCGGGCGATGGAGCGCTGCCGCGCCATGTCCTCGCGGCCCTCCTGCTCCAGGCGCTTCTGCTTCTGGACCAGCCACGCCGAGTAGTTGCCCTCGTACGGGATGCCCTTGCCGCGATCGAGCTCCAGGATCCAGCTCGTGACGTTGTCGAGGAAGTAGCGGTCGTGGGTCACGATCAGGATCGCGCCCGGGTACTGGCGCAGGTGGCCCTCCAGCCAGTTCACCGTCTCGGCGTCGAGGTGGTTGGTCGGCTCGTCGAGCAGCAGCAGCTCCGGCTCCCACAGGAGCAGGCGGCAGAGCGCGATGCGGCGGCGCTCGCCGCCCGACAGGGTGGCGACCGGCTGCTCGTCGCTCGGGCAGCCCAGGGCCTCCATGGCCTGGTCGACCTTCGAGTCGAGTTCCCAGAGACCCAGCGACTCGATCCGGTCCTGGAGCTCGGTCATCTCGTCGGCGGTCTCCTCCGAGTAGTTCATGGCGAGCTCGTTGTAGCGGTCGAGCATGGCCTGCTTCTCGGCGACGCCCTCCATCACGTTCTCGCGGACGGTCTTGTTGGGGTCGAGCTGGGGCTCCTGCGGCAGGTAGCCGACGCGCGCGCCCTGGGCGACCCAGCCGTCGCCGGTGAACTCCTTGTCGATGCCCGCCATGATCTTCAGCAGGGTCGACTTGCCGGCGCCGTTGATGCCCAGCACGCCGATCTTGGCGTCCGGGTAGAAGGACAGGTTGACGCTATCCAGAACCTTCTTGCCGCCGGTATAGGCCTTGGTCAGGCCCCGCATGTGGTAGATGAATTCGCGAGCCATCGCGGATCGTCCTCGGCGCGTTGTTCGGGACCGCGCGGATCGTGCCAGCGGCACGGGTCAGGCACCGGGCCTCAGCACCCGTCCTGGACGCGCGTCCCTACGATATAGGAATGACCCTGTCGGAGTATCAGGCCCGCCGGGACGCGGCAAGGACGCGGCAAGGACGGGGCAAGGACGGGCCGGGCGCCGGCGGGCGCCGGAACGCTCACGCGAAGGGGTTCTTGACCGTTCCCGGCGGCGCGTCCGGCACCTCCGCCACCGCGTCCGGCAGGTCGGACGCCTCCAGGGCCTTCACGATCGCGTCCAGCGTCTCCTGGAGCAGCCTGGCCTGCTCCAGGCCGGTCCGGTCGCGGGTCAGGTCGAGGGACCCGTGCAGGGCGATCCGGTCCCTGCCGTTCTCGAAGCTCAGGGCGCCGACGGAGCGCACGCCGGAATCGTCGGCGAACGGCGCGAAGCTCCGGGGGGCCGGGTTCTCGCTGTCGGGGCTCTCGCTGTCCGGGCTCCCCCTCTTGGGCCGGGCGCGTCGCTTGTCCTCGGGCATCGGGTCCTCTCAGAAGAACGTGCGCAGGAAGTCGCGGACGAGCTTGCGCAGGGCGCGGGTAAGTTCGCGCTCGAGCCAGTCCTGCCAGCTCTGCTCGTGCCGGGGCCGGCGCTCCTCCGCGCGGGCGGAGGTCTGGGGATCCGGCAGGCCCATCGCGGTCGCCCGGGCCGCGGGCGGCAGGCCGGGAAAGACGTCGATGCCGGCTTCCTGGCGGAGATCGTCGATCGACAGGGCGCGCCAGTCCTTCGAATCGTCGTTCCGGGCGAGGTAGGCGCCCGCCTCGCCGCGCGACGGGTCGTACACGGCCTTGAACAGCTGCGTCGGGACGAGCACGCCGCCCTTGATCTGCTGCACCGCGTCGCCCGCGAAGATCACTCCGGTGACGACGAACAGCGCGCCCCGGCGGGTGGCCAGGCGCCGGGTGCTCTCCTCGATATCCGCCCAGAGCCCCCGGTTCAGGACGCGGTTCTGCGGCACGATGTTGGCGAGGCTGAACGACTCGGCCTGGGCGGCGAGCGTCGGCATGTCCCCGGCCGGCGCGAGATGGCCCCGGTCGAACCCGCTGCGGACGTAATCCTCCAGCGCGGCGCGCTGATCCTCCGGCAGGCGCGTCTCCTCGTGGAAAGAATCGTCGCGGGCCACCGCCCGGGCCGCCGCGACGCTGGCGCGGGTGAGGTGCTCGGCGGCGTAGAGCGGCGTGCGCGTCACGCCCGAATGCAGGACCGCGAAGGCCTCGAAGCACAGCGGGACCGCGCGGACGGCGAGCTTCGGATTCGTGAGGATGGGCGTCTGCCCGTCGGCGAACAGGGCCGGACAGGCATCCTGGGCGCGGACCGGGGGCGCGCCCAGCGCGAGGGTCAGGACCGCGGCGGCGAGCGTCGGTGCCCGCATCACCAGCAGACGCGGACCCGGCGGACGCTCTCCGGGGTCGGGCGGTCCCGCCACGCGCAGGGCCGGCCGAGGCTGTTGCTGAACGGGCGGGCATCGCGATCGGGGGCGCCCGGCGCGACCCGCGCCGGGCAGTCGCCGAGGAAGTTGCAGAGGAAGTCGAGATTGCCGTCCGGCGGCCGCGGCTGAGCGTAAGCTTGGCCGTGACCCGTAATCGCGAACATGAGCAGGATTGTGCACAGACGAGCCGGATTCAAAGGCGAACCTCTTGTGGCGTTAAGGGCACGTGACTGAAAAAAACGCCGGCCCGACATTGATCGCGCCGCCGATCGTCCGTAACTGGCACTATCATGACAGCGACGGACGGGCGGGTTCTAGCATGAACGCGTGTCCCCGGGCTGCTGGCGTCGCGGTTGCCGAGGGCCCGTGACGGAGCCGTCGCCATACTCGAACGAACGGATGCGAGCATTGGCACTCTCCCCTGAGCAATCGGCGTTGCTGGACCGCGTTCCGTCTCCTTCGGCGCTGCGGCGTCTTCCGGAGTCGGAGCTGCAGGCGGTGGCCGACGCGGTGCGCGCCGAGATGATCGACGCGGTCTCGATCACCGGCGGCCATCTCGGCTCGGGGCTCGGCGTGGTCGAGCTGACCGTGGCGCTCCACCACGTGTTCGACACCCCCGACGACCGCATCGTCTGGGACGTCGGCCACCAGTGCTACCCCCACAAGATCCTCACCGAGCGCCGCGACCGCATCCGCACGCTGCGCCAGGGCGGCGGCCTGTCCGGCTTCACCAAGCGGAGCGAGAGCGTCTACGACCCCTTCGGCGCCGCCCACTCCTCCACGTCGATCTCTGCCGCGCTCGGCATGGCCGTCGCCCGCGACCTCGACAACGCCGCCGCCAAGGCGAAGAACCGCCCGCTCAAGCGCCGCAACGCCATCGCGGTCATCGGCGACGGCTCGATGTCGGCCGGCATGGCCTACGAGGCCCTCAACAATGCCGGCGCCCTGCACTCGCGCCTGATCGTCATCCTCAACGACAACGACATGTCGATCGCGCCCCCCGTGGGCGCCATGTCGGCCTACCTCGCCCGCCTGGCGTCCGGCGGCGCCTACCAGTCCCTGCGCGAGACCGCCAAGCAGCTCGGCAAGCTCCTGCCCAAGGCGCTCTACCAGCGCGCCGCCGCGGCCGAGGAATACGCCCGCTCGCTCGTGGTCGGCGGCGGCACCATGTTCGAGGAGATGGGCTTCCACTACGTCGGCCCGGTCGACGGGCACAACCTCGACCACCTGCTGCCGGTGCTCAAGAACGTCCGCGACGCCGAGCACGGCCCGATCCTGCTCCACGTCGTCACCCAGAAGGGCAAGGGCTACGCGCCCGCCGAGGCCTCGGCCGACCGCTACCACGGCGTGGTCAAGTTCGACGTGGTCTCGGGCGTCCAGGCCAAGGCCAAGCCGAACGCGCCGGCCTACACGCGGGTGTTCGGCGAGAGCCTGATCAAGGCGGCCGACGCCGACGACAAGGTCGTGGCGATCACCGCGGCGATGCCCGGCGGCACCGGCATTGACCTGTTCGGCAAGGCGCACCCGGACAAGACCTTCGACGTCGGCATCGCCGAGCAGCACGCGGTGACGTTCGCGGGCGGTCTGGCGACCGAGGGCTACCGGCCGTTCGTGGCGATCTACTCGACCTTCCTGCAGCGGGCCTACGATCAGGTGGTGCACGACGTGGCGCTGCAGAACCTGCCGGTGCGGTTCTGCCTGGACCGGGCGGGCCTGGTCGGCGCCGACGGGGCGACGCACGCGGGCGCGTTCGACCTCGCCTACCTGTGCTGCCTGCCGAACATGACCGTGATGGCGGCGGCCGACGAGGCCGAGCTGGTGCACATGGTGGCGACCGCCCACGCGCACGACACGGGCCCGATCGCGCTGCGCTACCCGCGCGGCGAGGGGGTGGGCGTCGAGCTTCCGGAGCGGGGCGAGGCGCTGGCGATCGGCAAGGGCCGGGTGGTGCGGCGGGACGCGGAGGCGCGTGTGGCGCTGCTGTCGCTCGGCACGCGCCTGGCGGAGGCCCTGAAGGCGGCCGACACGCTGGCCGAGCAGGGCGTGGCGGTGACGGTGGCGGACGCGCGGTTCGCCAAGCCGCTGGACGAGGCGCTGATCCTGGACCTGGCGCGCGAGCACGAGGTTCTGATCACGGTCGAGGAGGGCTCGCGGGGCGGGTTCGGCGCGATGGTGCTGCACCTGCTGGCGGAGCGGGGCGCGCTGGACGCGGGCGGGGTGCGGGTGCGGACGATGACGCTGCCGGACGCCTACCAGGACCACGACAGCCCGGAGAAGATGTACGCCGAGGCCGGCCTCGACGCCAAGACCATCGTCAAGACCGCCCTCGACACCCTGCCCGAGCGGAAGGACAGCCGGTCGCGCCTGCGGCTCGCCTGACCGGGCGGGCCGGCCGCCGGAGCCCGCCCCGGGCCCCGGCCGTCTTGCCGGCGCGCGCGATCCTCCGCATATCGCCGGCACGGGGTGAGGGCGCGCGGCGCCCTCCGGCCCCCCGGTGAGCCTGTCGCACCGCGCCGACACGGGGACGAGCGAGCGGATGACCTCCGAGAAACTGCGCCTGGGCGTCAACATCGATCACGTCGCGACCGTCCGCAACGCCCGCGGCGGCGACTATCCGGACCCGGTGCGGGCGGCCCTGCTCGCCGTCGAGGCGGGCGCCGACGGCATCACCGCGCATCTCCGCGAGGACCGGCGCCACATCCGCGACACCGACATCGCGGCGCTCAAGCGCGGCCTGTCCGTGCCGCTCAACTTCGAGATGGCCGCCACCGACGAGATGGTGGCGATCGCGCTCGACACCCGCCCGCACGCCGCCTGCCTCGTCCCGGAGAAGCGCGAGGAGCGCACCACCGAGGGCGGCCTCGACATCGTCGGCGGCCGCGCGCACCTCGCGCCGCGCATCCAGGCCCTCGCGGAGGCCGGCATCCGCGTCTCGCTGTTCGTCGAGCCCGAGCCCGCCGTCATGGACGCCGCCCGCGCCCTCGGGGCGCCCGTCGTCGAGCTGCACACCGGCAGCTACTGCGAGGCGGCGCTGGAGGACGACGACGCCCGGACCGCGCGCGAGCTCGCCCGCATCCGGCGCGCGGCGGAGCACGGGGCCGGCCTCGGCCTCGAGATCCACGCGGGCCACGGGCTCACCCTCGGCAGCGTCGGCCCGGTGGCCGCCCTGCCGCAGATCCGGGAGCTGAACATCGGCCATTCCCTGATCGCCGACGCGATCTTCGTGGGGCTCGACCGGGCGGTGCGCGACATGCGGGCCGCCATGGACCGGGCGCGGCGCCCATGATCGTCGGGATCGGCTCGGATCTCTGCGACATCCGCCGGATCGCCCGGACCCTGGAGCGGCACGGCGAGCGCTTCACCCACCGGGTCTTCACCGACGGGGAGCGCGCCCGCTGCGACCGGCGGGCCGCCCGCGCCGAGGGCTACGCCCGCCGCTTCGCCGCCAAGGAGGCCTGCGCCAAGGCCCTCGGCACCGGCCTCAGCGCCGGCGTGTTCTGGCGCGACATGGAGGTGGTGAACCTGCCCTCCGGGCAGCCGACCCTGCGGCTCGCGGGCGGCGCGGCCGAGCGGCTCGCGGAACTCCTGCCGGCGGGGCACGCGGCGCGGCTCCACGTGAGCCTCACGGACGATCCGCCGATGGCGCAAGCCTTCGTGATCATTGAGGCCTTGCCGGTCCCTGTCGCCGGTTGAGGCCGCCGTCGCGGATTAGCCAGCGGCGGTCGCGCGTTGCGGGGGGCTCGCGCATGGTCTAGACCGCCGGACACGGCGGACACGATTGCGGCGCATTCCTCGGGACAACCGCACATCAGGCCGCGCGCGGCGGGGCCGCGCCCCGCGGGTCGCGGGCGTCGCACCTCAATCGAAGACGGAACGCGCGCGTGGATTACGACGGCAAGCCGCTCAGGAAACCTGCCGACACCGGCACCTGGGCCAGCATCCGCGAGACGCTGAAGGTCGGCATCCAGGCGCTGCTGATCGCCCTCGTGGTGCGGACCCTGCTGTTCCAGCCGTTCAACATCCCGTCCGGCTCGCTGGTGCCGACCCTGCTGATCGGTGACTACCTGTTTGTGTCAAAATATTCTTACGGCTATTCCAAGTACTCGCTGCCACTCTCGGAGTACATCCCGATCCAGGCCGACGGCCGGATCTGGGGTGCGGACCCGAAGCGCGGCGACATCGCGGTGTTCAAGCTGCCCAAGGACAACTCGACCGACTACATCAAGCGCGTGATCGGCCTGCCGGGCGACAAGATCCAGATGATCGACGGCGTGCTCAACATCAACGGCAAGGCGGTCAAGCGCGAGCGGATCGCCGACTACGAGACCACCGATCCCTACGGCCAGCCGACCAAGGTGCCCCAGTACCTGGAGACCCTGCCGAACGGCGTGGTCCACCGGGTGATCGAGCGCGACGGCGACAACGGGTTCTGGGACAAGACCGAGCTGTACACGGTCCCGCCCGGTCACTTTTTCATGATGGGCGACAACCGCGACAACTCCACCGATTCGCGCGATCTCGCCAATGTCGGCTACGTGCCGTTCGCCAACCTGGTCGGGCGCGCCGAGATGATCTTCTTCTCGATCGACGAGGGCACGCCGGCCTGGCAGGTCTGGAACTGGCCGGCCCACGTGCGCTGGTCGCGCCTGTTCACGACGATCCATTGACCGGCCCGGACTTGGACGACGCCGCGCAGCCCCGGGCCAACGCCCGATCCCGGAGGGCCCACAAGCCGCGCCCGCCCCTGACCGCGCTCGAGGAGCGGATCGGCCACAGCTTCGGCGATCAGGACCTCCTCACCCGCGCGCTGACCCACACCAGCAAGGCGAGCGGCCGGGGCGGCAGCTACCAGCGCCTCGAATTCCTCGGCGACCGCGTGCTCGGGCTCGCGGTCGCCGACCGCCTCTACGGCGCCTTCCCGGAGGCCGACGAGGGCGACCTCTCCCGGCGCCTGGCCGCCCTGGTCCGGCGCGAGACCTGCGCGGCCGTGGCCGCCTCCTGGGAGGTCGGCCCGCACCTGATCCTCGGCCAGGGCGAGGTCATGGGCGGCGGCCGGCGCAACCAGACGATCCTCGCCGATGTCTGCGAGGCGATCCTGGGGGCGATCTACCTCGATGCCGGGTTCGACGCCGCCCGGGCGGTGGTCGAGGCGCACTTCCGTCCCGGCGAGCCGACCGCGGCGGCGCGGGGCCGCGACGCCAAATCCGCCCTTCAGGAATGGGCCATGGGCCGCAGCCTGCCGATCCCCACCTATGAGGTGGTGGAGCGCACCGGTCCCGACCACGCCCCCCGGTTCCGCATCGCCGTGCAGGTCGAGGGCCTGGAGCCCGGTCTCGGTGACGGCACGTCGAAGCGGATCGCCGAGCAGGCCGCCGCGCGGGCGCTGATGGAGCGGGAGGGAATCGGGGCCTCCGCGGACGCGGAACCGACGGAGTCAGCATGAGCGCGCACGAGCAGGACGATCACGACGCGCAGGACGGGCCCGGCATCGCGCCGGCCCGGGATCCCGCGCGCGACCCGTCCACCCTTCCCGGCACGCCCGCCGACGCCCGGGCCGGCTTCGTCGCGCTGATCGGCGTGCCGAATGCCGGCAAGTCGACCCTGCTCAACAACCTCGTCGGCACCAAGGTCTCGATCGTCTCCCGCAAGGTGCAGACGACCCGGGCCCTGGTGCGGGGCATCCTCATCGAGGGCTCGGCCCAGGTCGTGCTGGTCGACACCCCCGGCATCTTCGCGCCCAAGCGCCGCCTCGACCGCGCGATGGTCCACTCGGCCTGGAGCGGCGCCGCCGACGCCGACGCCGTCTGCCTGCTGGTCGACGCGCGCAAGGGTGTCGACGCGGAAGTCGAGGCGGTGCTCGGCCGGCTCGGCGAGGTGAGGCGCGAGAAGCTGCTGATCCTCAACAAGATCGACCTGATCCCGCGCGAGCGGCTGCTCGATCTCGCCGCCAAGCTCAACGCCGCCGCGCCCTTCGCCGAGACCTTCATGATCTCGGCGCTCAACGGCGACGGCGTCGCCGACCTGCGCCGGGCGCTGGCCGCCCGCATGCCAGCGGGCCCGTGGCTTTACCCGGAGGATCAGGTCTCGGACGCGCCCCTGCGCATGCTCGCCGCCGAGATCACCCGGGAGAAGATCTACGACCGGCTGCACGAGGAACTGCCCTACCGCTCCACGGTGGAGACCGACCAGTGGCAGATCCGACCCGACGGCTCGGTGCGGATCGAGCAGACGATCTTCGTCGAGCGGGAGAGCCAGCGCTCGATCGTGCTCGGCAAGGGCGGCCAGACCATCCGGTCCATCGGGCAGGCGGCCCGGATCGAGATCGCCGAGGCGGCCGACGCCAAGGTCCACCTGTTCCTGCACGTGAAGGTGCGGGAGAACTGGGCCGACGACCCGGCCCGCTACCGCGAGATGGGCCTGGAATTTCCGCGGGGCTGACGCGCCGGGCCGCGCGGGAGGCTGGGCTTCGCGGCCGGTTCCGGTATAAACGCGGTGTTCCCCCGGATGAATCGAGTCGGGCGCGGGTTTACCCCGCTCCGCCGCGGATTCGCGTTCCGGTTTCGGCACTCCAAATCCCGAATCGTCTATGCGCCACGCCGTCTACGGCCTGCCGCCTTTGGACCTCGCCGAGGTCCCGGGCGACGCCGTCCAGCTCTCCCCGTTGATCCCCGGCGCCGCGCGGCTCGAGGATCTGTCCGAGAACAGCCTCGATTCGGCCACCGTGCTGGCGCCGCCCGGGACGGTCGAGCGGCGCTACGTGCTGGCCCAGGTGCTGCGCGCCCTCGGGCCGGGCGGCCGCATGGTCGCCCTGGCGCCCAAGGACCGCGGCGGCACACGCCTCGCCAAGGAGCTGACGACCTTCGGCTGCGCGGCCGCGGACCAGCCGCGCCGGCACCACAGGATCTGCACGGCGGAGCGGCCGACGGCGCCGGCCGGCCTCGCCGAGGCGATCGACGAGGGCGGCCCGCGCCACGTCGACAACCTCGCCCTGTGCACGCAGCCCGGCATCTTCTCGTGGGACCGGCTCGATCCGGGCACGGCGCTGCTGCTCGCGAACCTCCCGGCCCTCAAGGGCCGCGGCGCCGATTTCGGCTGCGGGCTCGGGATCCTCTCGCGGGCCGTCCTGGGCTCCGAGGCCGTGACCGCCCTGACCCTGCTGGAGATCGATCGGCGCGCCGTCGAGATGGCGCGCCGCAACGTCGCCGACCCGCGGGCAACGATCCTCTGGGCGGATATCCGGGCGTCCGGCGCCGTGCCGGACCACCTCGATTTCGTCGTCACGAACCCGCCGTTCCACGAGGGCGGGAGCGAGGATCAGGCGCTCGGCCGGGCGTTCATCGCGCGGGCCGCCGAGACCCTGCGGCCCGGGGGCGCGCTGTGGCTCGTGGCCAACGCGCACTTGCCCTACGAGGCGAGCCTGCGCGAGGCGTTCCGGCACGTCGCGGTGGCCGTCCAGGCGAACGGCTACCGGGTCTACGAGGCCCGCCGGTGAGCGCGCCGCGTCCATGAGCGCGGCGAGATCCGTCCGCCTGGACAAGCTCCTCGCCAATCTCGGCTACGGCTCGCGCCGCGAGATCCAGGCGCTCGCCCGGGCCGGCGCGATCCGCCTCGACGGCGCGGAGCTCGCGGATGCCGGCGACCGGATCGCCCTCGCGCCGGACCTGCCGGAGCGCCTCACGATCGACGGCGAGGCTCTGGACCCGCTCCCCGGCCTGTGCCTGATGCTGCACAAGCCGCTGGGCGTCACCTGCTCGCACAAGGAGGCGGGCCCGCTGGTCTACGGGCTGCTCCCCGAGCGCTGGCGCCGCCGCGACCCGCCGCTCTCCACGGTCGGGCGCCTCGACAAGGAGACCTCGGGCCTGCTGCTGCTGACCGACGACGGGGCGCTCCTGCACCGGATCATCAGCCCGAAGGCCCAGGTGGCGAAGCGCTACCGCGTGACCCTCGACCGGCCGCTGACCGGCCGCGAGGCGGAGGTGTTCGCCGCGGGCACGCTCGTGCTGGAAGGCGAGGAGCGCCCGCTCCTGCCGGTGCGGCTCGACGTCGAGGATGCCACGCGCTGCGCGGTGACGCTGACGGAGGGCCGCTACCACCAGGTCCGCCGGATGTTCGCCGCCGTCGGCAACCACGTCGCGGCGCTGCACCGGGACCGGGTCGGCGGCCTCGCTCTACCGGCGGACCTGCCGGCGGGCGCGCACCGGGTGATGACGGCCGAGGACGTGGCGGCGGTGTTCGCGGGCGGGTGATCCGGGCTGCGCGCCTGTCAGTGCAGCGCCCGGGCGAGGGCGACGACCGCGCCGATGACAGCGAGTGGCTGGAAGCCGATCAGGCCCGCCACCCAGCGCACGATCTCGGACCGCGTATCCGCCAGCTCGGCGCGCAGATCCGCCTTCGTGACGAGATCGCCTTGCAACGCTTCCGCCATGGCATCGGCCAAGCCCTCCGCCTGTTCCGGGGAGAGCTCGGCCTGCTCCCGGAGGGTCCGGGCGAATGTCAGGGTGTCGAACGCGACCGCCGCCATGGTCCGAAGTCTCGCGCGGCGAGCCCGCGTGTCGCAAGCGGTCTGAACACAGGCTGTGATTGAGGGCTGGCCCGCGCCGCCCCGCCGCTTCTTGCCTTCGGACCCGCCCTCTGCTAAGCGCCCGCCCATCCCACACGCGGAGCCGGCCTCATGCCTGAATGAGGCGTTTCCGGTGGTCGTCCGAACTCTCGGCCGACCGCATCCCTCCGCGGCGGATATAACCGGAGAGCACAAGAGCCATGGCCGTCGATTTCTCTATGCGTCAGCTCCTCGAGGCGGGCGCCCATTTCGGTCACCAGTCCCACCGCTGGAACCCGAAGATGCAGCCGTACATCTTCGGCACCCGCAACAACATCCACATCATCGACCTCGCCCAGACCGTGCCGGCGCTGCACCAGGCGCTGCAGGCGGTGAGCGACACCGTCGCCAAGGGCGGCCGCGTGCTGTTCGTCGGCACCAAGCGCCAGGCGGCCGACACGATCGCCGAGGCGGCCAAGCGCTCGGCCCAGTACTACGTCAACTCCCGCTGGCTGGGCGGCATGCTCACCAACTGGAAGACCATCTCGGGCTCGATCTCGCGCCTGCGCAAGGTCACCGAGACGCTGGAGACCGGCGGCCCGGGCCTGACCAAGAAGGAGCGCCTGATGCTCTCCCGTGAGAAGGAGAAGCTCGAGAAGGCGCTCGGCGGCATCAAGGACATGGGCGGCGTGCCGGACCTGCTGTTCGTGATCGACACCAACAAGGAGCAGCTGGCGATCAAGGAGGCGAACCGCCTCGGCATCCCGGTGGCCGCCATCGTCGACACCAACTGCAACCCGGACGGCATCAGCTACATCGTCCCGGCCAACGACGACGCCGGCCGCGCGATCGCGCTGTACTGCGACCTGATCGCCAAGGCCGCCATCGACGGCATCTCGCGCGCCCAGGGCTCGTCGGGCATGGATATCGGCGCCTCCGAGGAGCCGATGGCCGAGGAGCTGCCGGCGAACGACGACGCGGCCGTCACGGTCGAGTCCGACGCCCTCGACCCGGCCGACGTGGCGATGCTCGCCGAGTCGACCGAGCACTTCGAGCTGCTCGCCGCCCCGCGCGGCGCGCCGGACGACCTGACCAAGCTCAACGGCGCCGGCCCGCAGATCGTGCAGAAGCTCAACGACGCCGGCATCTACCACTACTGGCAGCTCGCCGCGATGACCCCCGAGGACGTCGCCAAGGTCGATGCCGACCTGAAGCTCAACGGCCGCATCGACCGCGATTCGTGGGTCTCGCAGGCCCGCGGCTTCGTCGAGGCCGCCGCCGCGGCCTGATCCAACGGGGCTTCGCGGCGGCACCGTCATCGGGCCGTCGCGGATCCAGGCATACCGGGCCCGGCCGCTCACCCGCGCGCCGGGCCTCTCTCATCCAGACCACACGAAAGGGACCGCCATGGCCAACATCACCGCCGCGATGGTGAAGGAGCTCCGGGAGAAGACCGGCGCCGGCATGATGGACTGCAAGGGCGCGCTCAACGAGACGCAGGGCGACATCGAGGCCGCCGTCGACTGGCTGCGCAAGAAGGGTCTCGCCAAGGCCGCCAAGAAGGCCGGCCGCGTCGCCGCCGAGGGCCTCGTCGCCGTCGAGTCCGCCGGCCGCCACGCCGCCGTGGTCGAGGTGAATTCCGAGACCGACTTCGTCGCCCGCAACGACGCCTTCCAGGCCTTCGCCCGCGAGGCCGCCAAGATCGCACTCAACACCGACGGCACGCTCGAGGGCCTCCAGGCCGCCCATTTCCCGGGCGCCACCGAGACCGTCTCGGAGAAGCTGCAGGCCCTGATCGCCACGATCGGCGAGAACATGAACCTGCGCCGGGTCACCAAGCTCGAGGTCAAGAAGGGCGTCATCGCCTCCTACGTGCACAACCAGATCTCCGAGGGCCTCGGCAAGATCGGCGTGCTCGTGGCGCTCGAGTCCGAAGGCGACGTCGACGCGCTCTCGGCGCTGGGCCGCCAGATCGCCATGCACATCGCGGCGACCAACCCGGTGGCGCTGGACGCCTCGGGCGTCGACGCCGCCACGGTGGAGCGCGAGTCGAACATCCTGCGCGAGAAGAACGCCGGCAAGCCGGACCACGTGATGGCCAAGATCGTCGAGAGCGGCCTGAAGAGCTACTACAAGGAGGTCACCCTCTTGGAGCAGCCCTTCGTGCACGACGGCTCCAAGACCGTGAGCCAGGTCCTCAAGGAGGCCGGCTCCAAGGTCGGCGGCCCCGTGACCCTGACGGGCTTCGTCCGCTACGCGCTGGGCGACGGCATCGAGAAGGAAGAGGGTCCGGACTTCGCCACCGAGGTCGCCCAGCAGGCCGGCCGCGCCTGACACCGACCGCGGCCGCCCGGTTTGCCGGGCCGTCGTGAGATCAGCCCCGTCCGGCACGCGCCGGGCGGGGCTTCGCGTTTCCGGAGCCGCCCGATCGATCCGCGCCGGGTCGTGTTGCGCCGCACACCCCGCTGTGCGGCGCCGCGCTAGGTTCCGGGCATGCCTCTGAAGCCCTTCTCCTATCTCATGATCGGCGTGTTCGCCTCCGGCCTCGCCATGACGGTCTTCGGCGCCGTCGGCGTCCTCGCCGGCAGCTGAGAACCGGCGCCGGCGCTCCGGACCCGGACCGCGCCGACGGCGCGGACGTCCTCCCCAGGGCGCACGACTCACGCGCGTCTCTCGCACGTCGCTCGCGCGCCGGTAGCATTTCGGCCCGCGATCCCCGCTCTATCGGTGCCGGGCCTCTCGACGGCGCTCGGGCGGTTGACGTAGAAGCCTCCCCGCTTGCGCGATGCGGGATGGAGCCGGGGGCCCAGATGCCGGAGACGACGCCGTTTCGCCGTATCCTCGTGAAGCTGTCGGGGGAGGCACTCGCCGCTCCGGACGGCTACTGGTTGCATCCGCCGACGCTGGCGGCGCTCGCCGAGGACATCGCCCGCACGATCGAGTCGGGCGCCGAGATCGCCATCGTGGTGGGCGGCGGCAACATGATCCGCGGCGCGCGGATCTCCGCGGCCGGCTGGATCGACCGGGCGACCGGGGATTCGCTCGGCATGATGGCCACGGTGATGAACTCGCTGGCCATCGAGACGGCGCTCAACGCCGCGGGCGTGCAGGCGCGGACCATGTCGGCGGTGTCGATGCCGACCATCTGCGAGACCTATGCCCGCCAGCCGGCCCTGCACCACCTGGACAAGGGGCAGGTCGTCGTCCTCGCCGGCGGCACCGGCAACCCGTTCTTCACCACCGACACCGCCGCGGTGCTGCGGGCCGCCGAGCTGCGCTGCGACGCGGTCCTCAAGGCGACGCAGGTGGACGGCGTCTACTCGGCGGATCCGAAGAAGGATCCGAGCGCCACGCGCTACGACCGCATCACCCACGACGAGGCGATCGCCCGCGACCTGAAGGTGATGGACACCGCCGCCTTCGCGCTGGCCCGGGAGAGCCGCCTGTCGATCGTGGTCGGCTCGCTCCACCCGCCGAGCTCGATCGCCGCGATCCTGTCGGGCGACGCGCCCTCGACCCTCGTGGCGCCCTGACGCGCGGCACGACCGGGCCGCGACCGTTTGCGGCCCTGAAAAAATTCGTCCATTGAGGCCGCGACTGCCCGCGCCGGGCTCAAGACCACGTCAGACGTCTCGGGACGACCCTCATGGCCACACCGGAATTCGATCTCAACGACATCAAGCGCCGCATGCAGGGCGCCGTCGCCTCGCTCTCGAAGGATCTCGGCTCGCTGCGCACCGGGCGCGCCACGCCGTCGCTCCTCGACCCGATCCAGGTCGACGCCTACGGCTCGATGATGCCGATGGCCCAGGTCGCCACCGTCAGCGTGCCGGAGCCCCGGCTCCTGTCGATCTCGGTCTGGGACCGCAGCATGGTCACGGCCGTCGAGAAGGCGATCCGCGAATCCGACCTCGGCCTCAACCCGCAGACCGAGGGGCAGACCATCCGGCTCCGCATCCCCGAGATGAACGAGCAGCGCCGCAAGGAGATGGTCAAGGTCGCCCACAAGTACACCGAGGAGGCCCGCGTCGCCGTGCGCCACGTGCGCCGGGACGGCCTCGACCACCTCAAGAAGCTCCTGAAGGACAGCGCCATCTCGGAGGATGACGAGAAGCGTCAGGCCACCGACGTTCAGAAGGCGACCGACCAGTACATCGCCGAGATCGACGGCGTGCTGGCGTCCAAGGAGAAGGAGATCATGCAGGTCTGAGGCGCGGGACGGGACGCGCGTGACCTCCGCCGCCGCACCGGCCGCGCGTCCCTCGGGACGGCGCGAGCTGTGGCTGCGCGTCGCCTCGGGCCTCGTGCTCGGCGCCGGCGTGCTGGCCGCTCTGGTCTATGGCGGCTGGCCCTTCGCGGGGATCTGGCTCGCCGCCGGCATCGTCGGCTTCGCCGAGTGGATGGTGATGAGCCGCACGGAGCCGCGCGAGGTGCTGATCGCGCTGGGCGCGGCGACGCTCGGCGCCCTGCTGCTCTGCCAGCGCGGCGGCGCCCCGACGCCGGCCTGCCTCGCGGTCCTGCTGCTCGGCGCCGCGGCCTGCGCCACGGTCGCGCGGACCGGCCGGGGGCGGCTCCGTGCCTTCCTCGGCGTGCTCGGCGCGGCGGCGATCGCGGCGGTGCCGGTGGCCCTGCGCGACGACCCCGCCATCGGCCTCGTCGGGCCGGCCTGGATGTTCGCGGTGGTCTGGTCCACCGACATCGCAGCCTACTTCGCCGGTCGGAAGATCGGCGGCCCCAAGCTGATGCCCCGGGTCTCGCCCAACAAGACGTGGTCGGGCGCCCTCGGCGGCCTCGTCGGCGCGGTCGCCGCCGGGACGCTGGTCCCGGTGGTCGCCGACCTCGCCGGTATGACCCTGCCCAGCGCCGCCTCTCTCCCGGTCGTGGCGGGGGTGAGCGCGCTCGCCTCGGTCCTGAGTCAGGCCGGCGACCTGATCGAATCCGGCCTGAAGCGCCACTACGGCGTCAAGGATTCGGGCAAGATCATCCCCGGCCATGGCGGCGTCATGGACCGGCTCGACGGATTCTTCGCGGTCGCCGTGCTGGCGGCCGCCTATCTCGCCCTGCGCGGCGGCGGTCTGATCACGTGACGATGAGGGAGTTGAACCCGTGACCCAGGTCGTCACCGTCTTCGGCGCCACCGGCTCGATCGGCCGCTCCACCGCCGACCTCCTGGCGCAGCACGCCGACCGGTTCCGCGTCGGCGCCCTGGTCGGCGGCAAGGATCCCGTCGCCCTGGCCAAGGTCGCCCGCGAGCTCAACGCCTCCTTCGCGGCGCTCGCCGACGAGGCCGCCGGCCCGGCGCTGGCCGAGGCCCTGTCGGGCTCCGGCATCCCGAGCGGGGCGGGGGAGGCGGCCGTCATGGAGGCCGCCGCCCGCGACGCCGACATCGTCGTCGCCGCCGTGAGCGGGGCGGCCGGGCTGAAATCGACCCACGCCGCCCTCCGCCTGGGCCGCAAGGTCGCGCTCGCCAACAAGGAGAGCCTCGTCTGCGCCGGCGACGCCTTCATGCGCGACGCCGCCCGCTACGGCGCCACGATCCTGCCGATGGATTCCGAGCACGACGCGCTGAGCCAGGCGCTGGCCGGCCGGCCGCTCGCCGACGTCCGCACCATGATGATCACGGCCTCGGGCGGCCCGTTCCGGACCTGGACCCGCGAGCGGATCGCCGCCGCCTCCGCGGCCGAGGCCGCCGCCCATCCGACCTGGTCGATGGGCATGAAGATCAACATCGATTCGGCGAGCCTGATGAACAAGGGGCTCGAGCTGATCGAGGCGCACCACCTGTTCGGCATCGAGCCCGAGCGCCTCGACGTGGTCGTGCACCCGCAATCGGTGATCCACGGCATGGTTTACTGGCTCGACGGGGCGGTGACCGCCGAGCTGGCGCTGCCCGACATGCGCGTGCCGATCTCGCACTGCCTCGGCCTCGGCGACCGGCTGACGATCGAGCGGGGCCGACCCCTCGACCTCGTGAAGCTCGGCTCGCTGACCTTCGAGGCCGCGGACGAGGCGCGTTTCCCGTGCCTGCAGATCGCCCGCGCGGCCCTGGCCGCCGGCGGCGCGGCGCCCACCGTGATGAACGCCGCCAACGAGATCGCGGTGGCGGCCTTCATCGCCGGCCGGATCGGCTTTTACGGGATCAGCGATCTGGTCGAGCGCGCCTGCACCCACTTCGCCGGCCAGTACCGGGCCGCGCCCGCCGACGTCGACGAGGCGCTCGCCATCGACGCCCACGTGCGGATCTGGAGCGCCGAGGCCCTGCCGGAGCTGCGCGCCGCCGGCTGAACCCGGTCATTGCGAGCGCAGTGACGTTTCCCGCCGGAGCCGCGCCTCAGCGCGCGGGGCCGTACCCGGCCAGGAACACCCGCACCGCCTCGTCGACCTGATGGCGCATCTCGGCCTCGCCGGCGATGCCGCCCGCCGCGAACAGCAGGCGGGTCAGCAGACCCGCCTGGCAGAGATGCAGGAAGTGCCGGGCCGCGAGCTCGGTGTCGGCGATCGTCAGGCGTCCTGCCTGGACCTGCGCGTCGAGGTAGCGCGAGAGGCGCTCGACGCCGCGGGCCGGACCGGCCTGGTAGTAGACCTGCCCGAAGCGCGGAAACTTCTCGCTCGCGCCGATGACCATGCGGACCAGCGAGACGTGCGCCGGCCGGCACATCTCGGTCAGGAAGCTGCTTCCGAGCCGGGTGAGGACGTCCGGCACGTCGGGATCGTCAGCGTCGAGGGTGAACAGGGCCTCGGCGAGGCTGGCCTTCTCCTGGATGGTCAGCGCCTCGAACAGGTCCTCCTTGTTCTCGAAGTAGACGTAGAGCGTGCCCTTCGAGACCCCGGCCGCCCGGGCGATCTCGCCCATGCTGGCGCCGTCGAACCCCGCCGCCAGGAACACCGTCCGCGCGCCCTCGAGGATCTGCTGCCGCTTGTCGCCCTCGTGCTGGGCCTGACCCCGCTCCAGCGCCGCACCCTGAGCCATCATCCCGCTCCGCACCGTGACACCGTCACGCTTGACCGAACCGTTCGGTCAAAATAACCTGCGGCTTCTTCGGGGGCGCGTCAAGCCGTGCCTCGTTATTGACCGAACGGTTCGGTCATTGATGTCGAGGCGCTGATATGTCCCTACGCGAGGACGCCGATCGGCCGAATTCCGGTCTCGATGCCGGTATTGAGACCCGAATCGAGGCCGGGGACGAGGCGCGCGCCGAGCGCACCGCGCCGCCCGCCGCCGCGGCGTCCCTGCCGACGCCCGTGCCGGTCGAGGCGCCGCCCGCCCGCAAGCGCTCCGTGAAGCGGCTCGTCCTGCTCGGGCTGCTGACGGCTGCCCTGGGCGGCGGCGCCTACGAGGGATGGCAGTGGTGGACCGTCGGGCGGTTCTTCGTCTCGACCGACGACGCCTACGTCCAGGCCGACATCTCGGTCCTCGCGGCCAAGATCCCGGGCTACCTCCAGTCGGTCCCGGTGGTGAACGGCCTCGCGGTCAAGAAGGGCGACGTCATCGCCAAGCTCGACGACGGCGACTACCGCCTCGCGCTGCAGGCGGCGCAGGACAAGCTCGCCACCCAGGAGAGCACGATCGCGCGGATCGGCCGACAGGCCGAGGCGGCGCAGGCCCAGGTCGCCCAGGCCGCCGCGCAGCTCGACGCGACCCGCGCCGACGCCGTCCGCGCCCAGGCCGACTTCGCCCGGTCGACGCAGATGCAGGCGGATTACGTGGCCAAGTCGCGCATCGACCAGACCCGCGCTGACCGCGACCGCACCGAGGCCTCCGTGAAGGCCATGGAGGCCGGCCTCCTCGCGGCCCGCGCCAACGTGGACGTGCTCCAGGCGCAGAAGCGCGAGGCGGAGAGCCTCGCGGCGGAGCTGCGCACCGCCGTCGACCGGGCCCGGCGCGACCTCGACTTCACGGCGATCCGCGCGCCCTTCGACGGGGTGGTCGGCAACAAGGCCGTCGAGGCCGGCGCCTATGTCGGGCCCGGCACGCGGATCGCCGCGCTGGTCCCGCTCCAGAGCGTCCGGATCGACGCGAACTTCAAGGAGACCCAGGTCGAGCGCATGCGTCCCGGCCAGCCGGTGACCGTGACGGTCGACGCCTATCCGGACCGCGAGATCCACGCCGTGGTGGAATCGTTCTCGCCGGCCTCCGGCTCGGTGTTCAGCCTGCTGCCCCCCGACAACGCCACCGGCAACTTTACCAAGATCGTCCAGCGCCTGCCCGTGCGGGTGCGCGTGCCCGAGGAGGTCGCCCGCGAGGGCCTGCTGCGGCCGGGCCTGTCGGCGGTGGTCCGGGTCGATACCCGCACCGGCGCGGACCGCTCCGTCCTCGACCGCGCCTCCGCGCCGCGGCCGGTCAGCACCGCGAGCCGCTGAGACCGGCGATGGCCGCCAGCGCCGCCCTCGCGCCCGGCGCGCCGATCCGCGCCGCCGAGCCGCCCCTCGACCGCCGCCGCATGGTGGCGTTCGTCTGCATGGTCTTCGGCATGTTCATGGCGATCCTGGACATCCAGATCGTCTCGGCCTCCCTGAACGAGATCCAGGCCGGGCTCTCGGCCTCCGGCGACGAGATCCCCTGGGTCCAGACCAGCTACCTGATCGCCGAGGTCATCTCGATCCCGCTCTCCGGCACCCTGTCGCGGGTGCTCTCGACGCGCTGGATGTTCGCCATCTCGGCGGGCGGCTTCACCCTGATGAGCCTGATGTGCGCCACCTCCTCGTCGATCGGCGAGATGATCGTCTGGCGGGCGCTCCAGGGCTTCATCGGCGGCGGCATGATCCCGACCGTCTTCGCCGCGGCCTTCACGATCTTCCCGCCCTCGAAGCGGACCATCGTCTCGCCGATGATCGGCCTCGTGGCGACGCTGGCGCCGACGATCGGGCCGACGGTGGGCGGCTACCTCACCGACCTGATGTCCTGGCACTGGCTGTTCCTGATCAACGTCGTGCCGGGCATCTTCGTGACGGTCTCGACCTGGATCCTGGTCGATTTCGACGAGCCCAATTACGGCCTGATCAGATCGTTCGACTGGGCCGGCCTCGCCTTCATGGCCGGCTTCCTCGGCTGCCTCGAATACGTGCTGGAGGAGGGGCCGAACCACGACTGGCTGCAGGACGAGGCGGTCTTCGCCTGCGCGGTCGTCTGCGGGACGTCGGCGCTGCTGTTCTTCTGGCGTGTCTTCACGGCCAAGCAGCCGATCGTCGATCTCAGGGCCTTCTCGGACCGGAACTTCGCCAGCGGCTGCGTGGCGAGCTTCGTGCTGGGCATCGGCCTCTACGGGCTGACCTACATCTACCCGGTCTACCTCGCCCGCGTACGCGGCTACTCGGCGCTGATGATCGGCGAGACGATGTTCGTCTCCGGCCTGTGCATGTTCGCCACTGCGCCGATCGCCGGCCGGCTCTCGGGCAAGGTCGATCCCCGGATCATGATGGGGATCGGCTTCGTCGGCTTCGCCTGCGGCACGTGGATTGTCACGGGCCTCACCAAGGACTGGGACTTCTACGAGCTGCTCGTGCCGCAGATCCTGCGCGGCTGCTCGCTGATGCTGTGCATGATCCCGATCAACAACATCGCGCTGGGCACGCTGCCGCCGGCGCGGATGAAGAACGCCTCGGGGCTGTTCAACCTGACCCGCAACCTCGGCGGCGCGGTCGGGCTCGCACTGATCAACACGATCCTCAACGACCGCTGGGACCTGCACCTCGCCCGGCTGCACGAGCGCTTCACCTGGGCCAACACGGCCGCGCTCGAGCGGCTCGACGCGATGCAGCGCGGCTTCGACGCCTACGGCAGCGCCGCCTCCGACATGGCGCTGAAGGCGATGACCAACACGGTGCGGATCCAGGGCCTCGTCATGGCCTTCGAGGACGTGTTCCTGTCCCTCACCGTCCTGTTCCTCGCGATGGCCTGCGCGGTCCCCATGATCCGGCGGCCGAACGCCGGCGCGGGCGGGGGCGGCGGCCACTGACGGGCGGTCCCCGGCGGGCGGGACCGACCCCGCGCGATCGGCCGGTGCGGAATCGGACGGCGCGTGCGACCTTCCGCGGCCGGGCCGCAGGATTGCGTTGGCGGTCGGCACCGCCGATCTGCTAGACAGGGCGGATGGCCGGCCCGAGAAGCCGGCGCCGAGACGGCCAGGATACGGCTTATGGACTTCCTCAACGCGATGGGCGGAACCGCCGGCGGTTTCTTCGGCGCCGTGATCCCGTTCCTGTTCGTGCTCACCGTCGTGGTGTTCGTGCACGAGATGGGCCACTTCCTGGTCGGGCGCTGGTGCGGGGTCGGCGTGCACGCCTTCTCGCTCGGCTTCGGCCCCGAGCTGTTCGGGTTCAACGACCGGCGCGGCACCCGCTGGAAGGTCTGCGCGATCCCGCTCGGCGGCTACGTGAAGTTCCACGGCGACGTGAACGGCGCCAGCATGCCCGATCCCGAGGCCGTCGCCCGGATGAGCCCGCACGAGCGGGCGATCAGCTTCCCGACCCAGCCCGTGTCCAAGCGCGCCGCGATCGTCGCCGCGGGCCCGGTGGCCAACTTCATCCTGGCGATCCTGCTCTTCGCGGGCGCCATCTGGCTCGGCGGCCGCTACGAGCTGCCCGCCCGGGTCTCGTCGGTGGAGCCGAACAGCGTCGCCGCCCAGGCCGGCTTCCAGCCCGGCGACGTGATCACCGCGATCGACGGCGAGAAGATCGGCGACTTCAACGCCATGTACCGCACGGTGACCGGCAGCGCCGGGACGCCGCTGACCTTCACGGTCGAGCGCAACGACCAGCCCATCACCATCCAGGCGACGCCGGCCACCTTCGAGGAGAAGACGCCGTTCGGCCGCCACCGGATCGGCCGGCTCGGCATCCGCTCGCCCGCGGGCTCGGAGGCGCGGCTCGTGCAGTACGGGGCGCTCGACTCGCTCAATCTCGGCGTGAAGGAGACCTACTTCGTCGTCGAGCGCACCTTCTCGTATCTCGGCAAGCTCGTGACCGGGCGGGAATCCGCCGACCAGCTCTCGGGTCCGATCGGCATCGCCCGCGTCTCCGGCGAGGTCGCCAAGACCGGCGGCGTCGGCGGCCTGGTCGGGCTGATCGCCCTGCTCTCCGTCTCGATCGGCCTGCTCAACCTGTTCCCGGTGCCGCTGCTCGATGGCGGCCACCTGCTGTTCTACGCCTTCGAGGTGGTGCGCGGCCGCCCGCTGAGCGAGCGGGCCCAGGAGATCGGCTTCCGCATCGGCCTCGCCCTGGTGCTGATGCTGATGCTGTTCGCCGCCTGGAACGACATCCTCAACCTCGGCGCCTCCTGGCGGAACACCTGATCCGGGGTGGGCGGGGATCCCGGGATCCCCGCCGGATCGCCGCCGGATCTCCACCGGAAACGCTGCCCCAATCCCGCCGCGATCTCGCCCGGACGCCGCCCGGATGACGCCCCGCCGGCGCGCCGAAACGGGGTTAACGGGTCGTTCACGGGACCGCGAGCGCCGCGAAAAAGGGCCGGTCGCTCAGGCGTTTACGGCGCGTTCACCATGATCCGCGGTTTGCCCGTAAGCTGACCGCACCGTTAAGTGGCGCGAAGGCCACGACCCCCCAAAATCCCCTGACGATGGCCTCCCGCGCGTTTGCTTGGCAGGGGAATCCCGCTAAGAGCTACGCTTGGACCGAAGCCACGCTTGGACCAGGTGACGGGACGGCCGATCAACGGTCGCCCGTGACGGGCTAACCCCCGCGACCAGAACAGAAACGGGCGATTGCATGATGTCGTTGACGGGGAAGCCCCGACGTAAGTCGGTGCGGAAAACCATCGTCCTAGTCACTGCCGGTCTGGGTGTCGTCCTGAGCGGGGCTGCCCAGGCGCAGCAGATCGTCGTCCAGGGCAACCAGCGCGTCGATGCCGACACGATCCGGTCCTACGTGACCGGGACGGCGTCCGGCTCCGCCGAGGAGGCCCGCCGCAACCTGCTCGCTAGCGGGATGTTCTCCGACGTGAAGGTCGCCCAGTCGGGCGGCCGCACGGTGGTGACCGTCCGCGAGAACAACCTGATCAACCGCGTGGTCTTCGAGGGCAACAAGAAGATCGAGAAGGCCACCCTGGAAGGGGTGGTCGAGGCCAAGTCCCGCGGGCCGTACAGCGAGGCGATCATCAACGCCGACCTCGCGCGCATCCGCGACGTCTACAAGCGTTTCGGCCGCGGCACCGCCAAGGTGACCTACCGGACCGTCGACCTGCCCAACGGCCGCGTCGACGTGATCTACCAGATCGACGAGGGCGACAAGACCGGCATCCTCTCGATCAACTTCGTCGGCAACAACGCCTACTCGGAGCGGACGCTGAAGGGGCTGATGAGCTCCTCGGAGATGAACTTCCTGTCGTTCATCAAGACCTCCGACGTCTACGATCCCGACCGCATCACCAACGACCTCGACCAGGTCCGCCGCTACTACCTGAAGAACGGCTACGCCGACTTCCAGGTGGTCAGTGCCGACGCGCGCTACGTCGAGGGCGACAAGTCCGGCTACGTCATCACCATCACGGTGAGCGAGGGCGAGCAGTACCGGGTCGGCGCCGTCCAGGTGGATTCCCGCCTGCCGGGCCTCGACACCGCGAAGCTCGACAGCGACATCGCGACCTCCGTGGGCGACGTCTACAACGCCGACGACGTCGAGAAGACGCTCAACAACGTCACCCGCCAGGTCAACCGCGCCGGCTACCCGTTCGCGCAGGTCCGCCCGACCGGCCAGCGCGACCCGGCGAGTCACCAAGTCTCCCTGGGCTTCGTGGTCGAGGACGGCCCGCACGTCTACGTCGAGCGCATCAACATCCGCGGCAACACCCGCACCCGCGACTACGTCATCCGCCGCGAGCTCGATATCGCGGAGGGCGATGCCTACAACCGCGTGCTGACCGACCGCGCCGAGCGGCGCCTGAACGGCCTGGGCTTCTTCAAGAAGGTTCGCTTCTCCAACGAGCCGGGCTCGGCCCCGGACCGCGTGGTCATCAACATCGACGTCGAGGATCAGCCCACGGGCTCGTTCTCGGTGGCGGGCGGCTACTCCACCCAGGACGGCATCATCGGCGAGGTCTCGGTCTCCGAGTCGAACTTCCTCGGTCGCGGCCAGTACGTCCGCCTCGCCGGCACGGGTGGCCAGTACTCGCGCGGCGTCGACTTCTCGTTCACCGAGCCGTACTTCCTCGGCTACCGCCTCGCGGCGGGCTTCGATGCCTTCTACAAGTACTCTGACCTGACCCGGTACTCGCGCTACGAGACCACGGTGTACGGCGGTCAGCTGCGCCTCGGCCTGCCGATCACCGAGGAGTTCGGCATCACGCTGCGCTACTCGCTGTACAACACCGAACTGAAGGTGCCGAACACCCTCAAGCGGCCCTACAACGACTGCTCGATCCCGATCCCGGGCTACACCGCCACCTACGCGGCGGGCACGATCGACCCGAACACCGGCCGCAACATCGGCGGCCAGTCGATCTACCCGAACTGCGCGTATGACGGCGAGGCCTCGATCGCTATCAAGGGCTCGCAGGGCAACACGCTGACCTCGCTGGCCGGCCTGACGCTCGCCTACTCGACCCTCGACGTGATCGGCGCGCCCCGCAACGGCCTCTACGCCGAGCTGAAGCCCGACGTCGCCGGCCTGGGCGGCGACTCCAAGTTCTTCCGCGTGACCGCCGACGCGCGGTACTACAAGGAGATCTTCGAGGACGTCGTCGGCTTCATCCGCTTCCAGGGCGGCCACATCTCGTCGCTCAACAACGACCCGCTGCGGGTGACCGACCAGTTCTTCCTCGGCCCGTCGCTGGTCCGCGGCTTCGCGCCGAACGGCATCGGCCCGCGCGACGTCGGCATCGCCGACGCCCGCTCGAACGCGATCGGCGGCTCCACCTACATCGGCGGCACGCTCGAAGTTCAGTTCCCGCTGCCCCTCGTTCCGCGGGATCTGGGCCTGAAGGGCGCGCTCTTCGCCGATGCCGGCACGCTGTTCGGCTATCACGGCCAGCGGAACTTCAACGTGAACGGCGACGCCTTCATCAACGGCATCTCGCCGACGACCGGGAAGTGCAACTTCAACGCCTTCACGATCGGCGTGGAGCCGGAATGCGTGAACGTCCGCGACACGGCGGCGATCCGCTCCTCGATCGGCGCGTCCATCCTGTGGAACTCGCCGCTCGGCCCGATCCGGTTCGACTACGCCTACGCTCTGTCCAAGGACGAGGGTCAGAAGGTGTTCGTCCCGATCCTCGGCAAGTTCGGCCATATCGGCGCGGACCAGGTCCAGGCCTTCCGCTTCTCCGGCGGGTCGCGCTTCTGATAAAAAACGCGCGCGCCGGCCGGATTCTCCCGGCCGGCGCGTTGTCGGACATGACAGATCCCGTCTTCTTCACCGCCGCCACCGGCCTCACCCTGGCCGAGATCGCGGCCGCCGCCGGCCTCAGTCTCCCCGAGGGAGCGGATCCGGATCGCCGGTTCAGCGGCGCGGCCTCCCTGGAGAGCGCCGGTCCGGACCACCTCGCCTACATGGACAATGCCCGCTACGGCGACGCCCTCGCGGCGACGCGTGCGGGCGTGTGCCTCATCTCGCCCCGCTTCGCGGCGCGCTGCCCCGCCGGGACCGTCGCCCTCGTCAGCCGCGATCCCTACCGCGCCTACGCGGCCCTGCTCGGCCGCCTGCACCCGGACGCCCTGCGTCCCGGTTCCCAGTTCGCGGTCCGCGGCGTCGCCTCCGGCGCCCACGTCCATCCCGAGGCCCGGCTCGAGGACGGGGTCACGGTCGATCCCGGCGCGGTGATCGGGCCGGGGGCCGAGATCGGCGCCGGCACGGTGATCGGGCCGAACGCCGTCGTCGGGCCGGGCGTCCGGATCGGGCGCGACTGCGCGATCGGCGCCGGCACGACCCTCAGCCACGCCCTCCTCGGCAACCGGGTGATCCTGCATCCGGGGGCCCGGCTCGGGCAGGACGGGTTCGGCTTCGCCATGGGCGCCACCCACCTCAAGGTGCCGCAGGTCGGGCGGGTCATCGTGCAGGACGACGTCGAGATCGGCGCCAACACCACGGTCGACCGGGGCGCCTCGCGCGACACGGTGATCGGGGAGGGCACCAAGATCGACAACCTCGTGCAGATCGCCCACAACGTCGTGATCGGGCGCCACTGCGTCATCGTGTCGGGGGTCGGCATCTCGGGCTCGACCACGCTGGAGGATTACGTCGTCCTCGGCGGGCAGGTCGGCGTCGTCGGCCACCTGCGCATCGGTCGCGGCGCGCAGATCGCCGGCTCGTCCAACGTCAACCGCGACGTGCCGCCGGGAAGCCGCTGGGGCGGGACGCCCGCCAAGCCGGTGCGGGCCTGGTTCCGCGAGCTGACGACGCTCGCGCGTCTCGCCGAACGCTCGGGCAAGGAGCCCGCGGGAGACGACGCCTGACCGGGAAGGCCTTGCGCTTCCGGCGATTTCTTCCGAAGAGGGCGGTCGGCGCGCCGGTGGCGGCCGGATTGTGGGCCGCCGAAGGCGGCAAGTCGAGGTGCGGATATCGATGAGTGAGGCGGCGCGCGAGACCGGCACCGAGCTGGGCATAGCCGATATCCAGACGCTGCTGGAGCTGCTGCCGCACCGCTACCCGTTCCTGATGGTCGACCGCATCGTCGAGATCGACCGGGACGAATCCTGCGTCGGCATCAAGAACGTCACGGCCAACGAGCCGCAGTTCATGGGCCACTTCCCCGACATGCCGGTCTTCCCGGGCGTGCTCCTGATCGAGGGCATGGCGCAGACGGCGGGGGCGATCTGCTGCCGCCACATCCGGGCGGACGGGCGGAACACCAAGCAGGTGTTCTTCATGACCATCGACAAGTGCAAGTTCCGCAAGCCCGTCACCCCCGGCGACCAGGTCCGCTTCCACATGACGAAGCTGAACCAGCGCCGGACCATGTGGTGGTTCCGCGGCGAGGCCCGGGTCGACGGCACGCTGGTCGCCGAGGCCGAGATCAGCGCCATGCTGGTGACGGAGTGACCGCCCCCGTCATCCACCCGAGCGCCGTGATCGAGTCCGGCGCCCGGATCGGCGAGGGGGCGCGGATCGGCCCCTTCTGCCATGTCGGACCCGAGGTCGTGCTCGGCCCGGACTGCGAACTCATCAGCCACGTGGTCCTGGCGGGCCGCACCACCATCGGCCCCCGCACGCGGATCTTCCCCTTCGCGTCGATCGGACACCAGCCGCAGGACCTGAAGTACCGGGGCGAGGCCTCGACCCTGACGATCGGCGCCGACTGCCTGATCCGCGAGGGCGTCACCATGAACCCGGGGACCAGCGGCGGCGGCCTGGAGACCGTGGTCGGCGACCACTGCACCTTCCTGGCCAACTCGCATGTCGGCCACGATTGCCGGGTCGGCGCCCACGTGATCTTCTCCAACAACGTCATGCTGGCGGGCCATTGCAGCGTCGGCGACTACGCGATCCTGGGCGGCGGCGCCGCCGTGATCCAGTTCGCGCGGGTCGGCGCGCACGCCTTCGTGGGCGGGCTGTCGGGCCTGGAGAACGATTGCATCCCCTACGGCATGGTGCTCGGCAACCGGGCCTACCTGTCGGGGCTCAACATCATCGGGCTGCAGCGCCGCGGCTTCGCCCGCGAGGACATCCACGCGCTGCGGCGCGCCTACCGCCTGCTCTTCGCCCCCGAGGGCACGCTGATGGAGCGGGTGGAGGACGTGGCCGCGACCTTCGAGTCCCACGCGGCGGTCGCCGAGATCCTCGACTTCATCCGCCTCGGCGGCAAGCGCTCGATCTGCACGCCGCGCGAGGTTCCGACCCCGATCAGCGCCGCCTGATCGGCCGGGCCGTGACCGAGGCCGATCCCGCCCCCGCCCCAGAGGGGGCCCTGGTCCTGATCGCGGGGGCGGGGCGCCTGCCGGAGCTCGTCGCCGAGTCGCTCCGCCGGGCGCGCCGGCCCTTCCGGGTGATCGCGCTGCGCGGTTTCACCGGCCCGGCCCTGCGCGCCGACGCCGACGCCACGGTCGACCTCCTCGATCTCGCGGCCACCCTGAAGCTGCTGCGGCTCTGGGGGCCGGCGACCGTGGTGCCGGCGGGCGGCGTCTCCCGCCCGAGCCCGGCCGCGATCCTCAACGCGGGCGCCGCCCTGCGCAACCGCGAGGCGCTGCGGGCGATCGCTGGCGGCGGGGACGACCGCCTGCTGCGGGCCGCCGTCGCGCTGGTCGAGGAGGCGGGCCACCGGGTCGTCGGCGTCCACGAGGCCGCGCCGGACCTGCTCTGCCCGGACGGCCCCCTCGGGCGCCGGGCCCCGGACGCGGAGGCGGCCGCCTCGATCCGCACCGGGCGCGGCGTCCTGGACGCCCTCTCGCCCTACGATCTGGGGCAGGCGGTCGTCCTGGCCGGCGACCGGATCCTCGCCGTGGAGGGGCCGGAGGGCACGGACCGCATGCTGGCCCGGGCGCGGGCCCTGGGGCGGCGCCCCTTCGGGTTCGGCCGGGCGATGCCCGCGACCGTGCTGGTGAAGGCCCCGAAGGTCGGCCAGGACCGCCGCATCGATCTCCCGGCCGTCGGCGCGCGGACCGTGCGCAACGCGGCCCGGGCGGGCTGCGCCGGGCTCGCCCTGGAGGCTGGCGGAACCCTGGTCATCGACCGGGCGGCGACGGCCGCGGAGGCCGACCGCCTCGGCCTGTTCGTGGTCGGGTACGGGGGCGCGCCGTGACCGGCCGGCCCCGCACGATCTGGCTCGTGGCCGGCGAGGATTCCGGCGACCAGCTCGGCGCCAAGCTGATGCGCGCCCTGCGCGAGGCCGCGCCCGACACCGTCTTCGGCGGCGTCGGCGGCGAGGCCATGGCGGAGGCAGGGTTCGCGTCCCTGTTCCCCCTCGATGACGTGGCGGTGATGGGCTACCTGCCGGTCCTCGCCCGCGCGCGGACCCTGCTCCGCCGCATCCGCGAGACCGTCGAGGCGACGATCCGCGCCCGGCCCGACGTGCTGGTGATCATCGACAGCCCGGGCTTCACCCACGCGGTGGCGCGGCGGGTGCGCAAGGCGGCCCCCGGCATCCCGATCATCGACTACGTGTCCCCGAGCGTCTGGGCATGGCGGCCGTGGCGGGCGAAGGGCATGCGGCCGTTCATCGACCACGTGCTGGCCCTGCTCCCCTTCGAGCCCGACGCGCATCTGCGGCTCGGCGGCCCGCCCTGCACCTATGTCGGGCACCCGCTGATCGAGCGCCTCCCGGAACTGCGGCCCGGCGCGGCCGAGCGGGAGCGGCGCGAGGCCGTTCCCCACAGCCTCGCGGTCCTGCCGGGCTCGCGCCGGTCCGAGATCGAGCGGCTGATGCCGGTCTTCGGTGCGGCGCTGGCCCGCGTCGCCGAGGGCCTGGCGGTCGAGGCGGTCCTGCCCGCCGTGACCCGGCACAGGGCCCTGATCGAGCGGCTGTCGGCCGGGTGGCCGGTGCCGGTCCGCATCGTCACCGGCGAGGCGCCGAAATACGCGGCCTTCCGGGAGGCCCGGGCGGCGCTGGCCGCCTCCGGCACGGTGACGCTGGAACTGGCGCTCGCGGGCGTCCCGATGGTCGTCGCCTACAAGGTCTCGCGGGCGGAGGAGTTCATCGCCCGCCGGCTGATCCAGGTCCCGAGCATCGTGCTGCCGAACCTGATCCTCGCCGAGAACGCGATGCCGGAATTCGTCCAGGCCGAATGCACCCCGGAGCGCCTCGCGGGCGCCCTGCGGCCGCTCCTGGCCGGCGGTCGCGAGCGCGACGTCCAGCTCGCCGCCCTCGGCCGCATCGACGGGCGGATGCGGCTCGCCGCGGAGGACACGCCGAGCCGGGCCGCGGCGCGGATCGTCCTGCGCGCGGCCGGGGGGCAGGGCGCGGATCCGGCGGCGTGACGGCGCCGCTCAGCCGGCGCGGCGGCCGCAGCGGATATAGGTCGAGGTCCCGCGGCTGCTCGACCAGGTCAGGTGCTCGCCGTCGACCTGCAGGCGGACCTGCGACGACCAGTGGCGGCCGCGATCGCTGCACTCGGCGGCCGTGACCCAGGCGCCGCCGCTCCGTCGCACGTCGTGGAACAGGCAGAGCGTGCGGCCCGCGCGTGCGCGGTCCTGCGTGATCGTGGCCGGGATGTAGCCGCGGCGCCGCGACCGCGCCCCGCAGGCCTCGGGCGTCGGGCCCCAGACACCGACATACTCGGCGGCGGGCACCGCGACGGCCGGAGCCGCGCCCGGGGCCGGGCGGGCATTCGCCGCGGTCGCGGGCGGCGCGGCGGC
>NZ_JBKFBI010000056.1:0-33401 GCF_053346095.1 Methylobacterium sp. A52T
GTCGGCGTCCCGGCCGAGGCGACCGCGAGGCCGACCCGGCCGCCGTCGGCCGCGACCCGCCAGCCGAGCAGCGCCAGGGCCTCGGCGGCCGCCACCGAGCGCATGGCCCGGCGGGTGCCGAACAGCATCGCGGGCCGGAAATCGGCGAGCAGCACCACGGCGCGGTCGCGCTCGTCGTGGTGGGTGCGGACGTGCAGCTGCCCGGTGCGGGCCGTGGCGTTGCGGTCGATGAAGCGGCGGTCGTCGCCCTCGGACCAGAGGCGGACGTCCTCCGGCTCCGAGCCGCGCCCGCGGCGCCGGGTGACGATGCCGCCGGGCAGGCCCGCCAGCGTCCGGGTGGCGGGCGCGGAGCCCCGCCGGGCGAGGTGGCGCAGGCCCATCAGGGCCTCGCCCGAGAGGTGGATGCCGTGCTCGGCGCGGTCTCGCCCCGCCTCCCGGGCGGGGAAGGAGCCCCCGGCGGTCGGGCCGACGGCCCCCGCGGCGGGGGGAGGGGATCTGCGGCGCGCCTGCCCGAACCCGAACACCGTCAGAGCGCCCGCACCCGCTGCACCAGCTCGCCGACGAGGCCGCGCGCCGTCCGGCCCTCGGCGCCCGCCCGCCAGGTCAGGCCGATCCGGTGGGAGAGGGCGTCGCGGGCCAGCTCCGCGACGTCCTCGGGCGTGACGTGGTCGCGCCCCCGCAGCCAGGCCCGGGCCTTGCCGGCCATCATCAGCGCCAGGGTGCCGCGCGGGGAGGCCGGGTGCTCGATCATGGCGCGCAGGTCCGGGGCGGCCGCGTCGGTGCGGGTCGCCGCCACCAGCCGGACGAGGTAGTCCTTGAGGGCCGGCGACACGTAGGTGGCAAGCGCCGCCTCCCGGGCGGCGCGCACGTCCGCCAGCGACAGCCGCACGGTCATCGCGTCGACGTGGTGGGTGATCTCGCCCTCCACGAGGTCGAGGATCGCCCGCTCGGTGGTCTCGTCGGGCATGTCGACCACGACGTGGAGGAGGAAGCGGTCGAGCTGCGCCTCCGGCAGCGGGAAGGTGCCGGCATGCTCGATCGGGTTCTGGGTCGCCACGACCATGAACGGGTCGGACAGGCGGTGCGTCGTCCCTGAGACCGTCACCTGCCCCTCGGCCATGGATTCGAGCAGCGCCGACTGCACCTTCGGGGGGGCGCGGTTGACCTCGTCGACCAGCACGAGGGCGTGGAACAGCGGCCCGGGCAGGAACTCGAAGGTGCCGCTGTGCTGGCCGTTCGCCTGGCGCCACACCGTGGTGCCGGTGAGGTCGGCCGGCATCAGGTCCGGCGTGCACTGGATGCGCGCGAAGGAGCCGTCGAGGCCGTCGGCGAGCCGCTTGACCGCGCGGGTCTTGGCGAGCCCCGGCGCGCCCTCGATCAGCAGGTGCCCGCCGGTGAGGAGCCCGATCAGCAGACGCTCCACGAGGCCGGCGCTGCCGATCAGGCCGCGCTCGAGCCCCTCGCGCAGCGCCATGACGCGGCCGTGCAGGGCGGCGTCGGGCGCGCTGCTGGGGGGACTGTCTGGCGCGCTGTCGGGTCGGCGTTCGGCGAGGGCGCCGCTCGTGGCGCCGCTCATGCGGAGAACGTTCCGGTGCGGACCGAATCCGCCCCTCGGGCCTTGTCCTGGGCCGTGTGCTGCATCCTGCACGTCTCCTCGGCCGGGTCCCGGATTCTTAAGGGATCCTCAGGCTCTTGCCGGTGTGCCCGCTGCCCGGTGCGGCCGTCAATCCCGCTTCGGACACGCTTTCCGGTCCCGGCCGGGCCATGGTGTCACGGTTCCGTCACCTCTCCGCTCCCATGAGACGCCGGATGACCAGCTACGCCGCCCTCCCCGAAGAACTGAAATCCGCGATCGGCCTGCTCGTGGCCTTCGTGCTGGGCACGATCATCGGGGCCGAGCGGCAGTACCGGCAGCGCACCGCGGGCCTGCGCACGGCGGTGCTGGTCGCGGTCGGGGCCAGCGCCTTCGTGGATCTCGGCATGCGCCTGACCGGTCCGGACGGGGGCGTCCGGACCGTGGCCTACGTGATCTCCGGCATCGGCTTCCTCGGCGCCGGCGTGATCATGAAGGAGGGCATGAATGTCCGCGGCCTCAACACGGCCGCGACCCTGTGGTGCTCGGCCGCGGTCGGGGCCTTCTGCGGCGCCGACCTGCCCCTGGAGGCGGTGTTCGTGATGGTGACGGTGCTCGCCTGCAACACCGCGCTCCGGCCGCTGGTGAACGCCATCAACCGCGCGCCGATCCGGGAATCCGCCACCGAGGCGACCTACGAGGTCCAGGTCACCACGGCGCCCGGCGAGGCCGGGCCGGCGCAGGACCTGCTGGTGGAGCGCCTGGAGGCGGCGAACTACCCGGTCGGCAGCGTCGAGATCGAGGAGCGCGGCGAGAGCGCGGTCGACGTGGTGGCGACCCTCACGGCCAGCGCCGTCAAGGCGGAGGAACTCGACGCCGTGACCAACGAGCTGGCCCGCATGCCCGGCATCCGCCACGCCACGTGGTCGGTGCAGACCGCCGACTGAGCGCGGCGCGCGGACGGGGCGGCGATCCGGAGGGCGCGCCCTCCGGCGGTGACCCGGGGCGTCAGCGCCGCGGGTCGAGGGGCCGGCTGCGGCGCTCGATCACCACGGTCGGGCGGGTGCGGCGCTCCACCACCACGGTGCGCGGGGCGCGGCTCGGGCTCGCCTGGGTCAGGATCCGCTCGGGGGTGCGCTCCGGCCTGGCCTTCTTGGCCGCCAGGACGTGGGGGCGGACCTCGTCGGCCGGCAGGCCCATCAGGCCGGCGGCGATCTCGACCTGCTGCTCCACGTCGTCCGCGAGGTCCTGCGCGGCGGCGACCGCCTCGCTCACGGTGGGCGGCTCGCGGCGGACCCGGATCGGTGGCAGGTCGGCGAAGCTCTTCTGCGTCTTCTTCACGGGGCGACTCGCGGTCTTCATGCACCAGACATAGCGCCTTCCGGGCAGGTTGTGCAGTGCATCAAAAACGTGTGATGGGCGCCTCCCGCACATGTCTCGCCGGCGGATGACGCGGGGTGACGTGGAGCTGACGCACAGGTGGCGCGGATGTGAGGCCCGCTGCCGCGCGCTTGGGCAGGCTCGGGCCGCTTCGGGCAGCCGGTGCCCGATCTGCCGGACTTTCGGGCGTCCCCGCGGGCCAGTGCCGTCTGCTCCGGTCTGGAGGCGCACTCCGATGCGTCATAGTGGCGCAGTCCGGCAAGCCCGCGCTTACCCGCGCTTCAGCCCGGCATGGTAGGGTCCGCGCATGACCGAGAGCCTCGATCCCCGGCTGACCCCGGCCCGGCCGCACGTCGCCGATCTCCGCCTGCGGGACCGCGTCGCGGCGGCGCGCTACGTCGCCGGGACGCGGCGGCGGGTGACCGTCCCATCGGCGCCGCTGCGCCGCGCGCCGGCCGCCGACGCGGGGCTCGACACCGAGGCGCTGCTCGGCGACGCGGTCGATCTCTACGACACGGCGGACGGCTTCGCCTTCGTGCAACTCGCCCGCGACGGCTACGTCGGCTACCTGCCGGCCGACAGCCTCGGTCCGGCCGATCCGGAGCCGACGCACCGCGTCACGGCCCTGCGCACCTTCCTGTATCCCGAGCCGGACCTGAAGCGGCCGGTCCTCGGCCATCTCAGCCTCGGCGCGCGCCTCGCCGCGACGGGGGAGGCGGGCGCCTACCTGGAGACGCCGGGCGGCTACGTATTCGCCCGCCACTGCGCGCCCGTCGACGCGCGCGAGCCGGACTACGCGGCGACGGCCGCGCGGCTCGCCGGGACCCCCTATCTCTGGGGCGGCCGCACCAGCCTCGGGCTCGACTGCTCCGGCCTCGTGCAGCTCTGCCTCGACGCGGCGGGGCTGCCCTGCCCGCGCGACGCCGACATGCAGGAGCGGGCCCTCGGGCAGGCGCTGCCCTTCGACCCCGCGCGCCCGGACGTCGCCGGCCTGCGCCGGGGCGACCTCGTCTTCTGGCGCGGCCATGTCGGGCTGATGGCCGATCCCGAGACGCTGATCCACGCCAACGGCCACCACATGGCGGTCGCCGCGGAGCCGCTCGCCGGGGCGGTCGCCCGCATCGCGGCGCACAGCTTCGGCGCCGTGACGGGCCTCCGCCGCCTCTGAGCGGGCCTGAACGGGCCTGCACGGATCTGCGCGGGTCCCATTCCCGCGGCAATCGTGCTACAGAGGGGCCACGGAGCGGCTCCGCTTCCCTCTTCCCGCCCGGTTCCTGGGCCAGTCCTGTTGACAGGACAGCCCCGCCCTCGCCACATCCCCCGCATGACCGCCGATATCGCGACCCCCGAGCCCGTCCCGGGCACCGCCGGCAAGCCGCCGCTGGAGATCCTGCTCTGCGCCCCGCGCGGCTTCTGCGCCGGCGTGGTGCGGGCCATCGACGTCGTGGAGCGGGCGCTCGCCATCTACGGGCCGCCCGTCTACGTCCGCCACGAGATTGTGCACAACAAGTACGTCGTGGAGAGCCTGAAGCGGAAGGGCGCGGTGTTCGTCCGCGAGCTCGACGAGGTGCCGGACGGCGGCGCCCCGGTGATCTTCTCCGCCCACGGCGTGGCCAAGACCGTGCCGGCCAACGCTGATTCGCGCGGGCTGACCACGATCGACGCCACCTGCCCGCTGGTGACCAAGGTCCACCGCGAGGCCGAGATCCACCACAAGCGCGGCCGCCACGTCCTGCTGGTCGGCCATTCCGGCCATCCCGAGGTGGTGGGCACGATGGGCCAACTGCCCAAGGGCTCGATCACCCTCGTGGAGGATCTCGAGCAGATCGCGGCCCTGACCCCGGACAATCCCGACAACCTCGCTTGGGTCACCCAGACGACCCTGTCGGTCGACGACACCCGGCACATCGTCGACGCCCTGAAGAAGAAATTCCCGAACATCACCGGGCCGCACAAGGACGACATCTGCTACGCCACCACCAACCGCCAGGAGGCGGTGAAGCAGGTGGCGCCGCTGGTCGACGCCCTGATCGTGGTCGGCTCCTCGAACTCGTCGAACTCGCAGCGCCTGCGCGAGGTCGCCGAGCGCGTCGGCTGCCCGATCACCCGCCTCGTGCTCCGCGCCGAGGAGATCGACTGGCCGGCCTTCGAGGGCATCCGCAAGCTCGGCCTCACGGCCGGCGCCTCGGCCCCCGAGGTCCTGGTCGAGGAGATCATCGACGCCTTCGCGGCCCGCTACGACGTGATGGTCGACACGGTCTCGACCGTGATCGAGGACATGGTCTTCCCGCTGCCGCGGGAGCTGCGCAGCGAGGCCGCCGAGTAGGCGGTCCGGTCCGACAGCGCCGACGCCCCGGGCTCGGGGCGCGCGGCAGGCTTTATGCGGGGGCGCTTCGGCGCCCCTTGCCGTATCGAACTTCCGACATCAGAGCGCAGACACGTGGCCGTCTACACCGAGGTATCCGACGCGGCGCTCGCCGAGTTCCTGTCCGCCTACGCGATCGGCAGCCTGCTCTCCTTCAAGGGCATCGCGGAGGGCGTCGAGAACTCGAACTTCTTCCTGCACACGACCGAGGGCGCCTACATCCTGACGCTCTACGAGAAGCGCGTCCGGGAACAGGACCTGCCGTTCTTCATCGGGCTGATGGAGCACCTCTCGGCCCGCGGCCTCGCCTGCCCGCAGCCCGTGCGCGACCGGGCCGGCCAGGCCCTCGGCCAGCTCTGCGGCCGGCCCGCCGCCATCGTGAGCTTCCTGGAGGGGGTCTCGGTCAAGGCGCCGGGCGTCGAGCATTGCCGGGAACTCGGCCGGGCCCTCGCGGAGCTGCACGCCGCCGGCCGGGACTTCCCGATGGTGCGGGACAACAACCTCTCGGTGTCCGCGTGGCGCCCGCTCTTCGCGCAGGCCGAGGCCCAGGCCGATTCGGTCGAGCCCGGCCTCGCGGCGCGCACCCGGTCGGACCTCGCCGTCCTGGAGGCGCACTGGCCCCGGGACCTGCCGGGCGGCGTGATCCACGCGGACCTGTTCACCGACAACGTCTTCTTCATCGGCGACGCCCTGTCGGGCCTGATCGACTTCTACTTCGCCTGCACGGACGCCTTCGCGTACGACCTCGCGGTCTGCCTGAACGCGTGGTGCTTCGACCCCGACGGCACCTTCCACCGGGACATGGCCGCCGCGCTGATCGCCGGCTACGAGGCCGTGCGGCCCCTGGAGGCCGCCGAGGTCGCGGCCCTGCCGATTCTGTGCCGGGGCGCCGCGCTCCGCTTCATGCTCACCCGGCTGGTCGACTGGCTGAACGTGCCCCCGGGCGCCCTGGTGAAGCCGAAGGACCCGCGGGAATTCGATCGCCGGCTCACCTTCCACCGCCAGGCGCGGGACGCCCGCGATTACGGGCGGGCGGGCTGAGACGCGGATGAGCCGGCGACCCGCCGAACGACCGGGTCGATCCGTCTGCCACGACCGGTTTGACAGGGCCCAACCCCATCACCGCGGGCGCAGCGTCGTGCAGGGTCGCGCGACGCTCGTCGCCGTGGCGCTGCCCTGGATCGCTTCGCTACGCGCGCACTGACGGCTGGGCCGCAGGAGGCGGCCGCACCGCTTCGGGAAGGGGAGGCGCGGAACCGCCGACCCTCGCGTTCGAGCGAATCGTCGGGCCGCTCAGTCGGTCTCGCCGTCCAGCCCCAGCCAGTGGCGGCCGTCGCGGGCGAGCAGCGCGTCGGCCTCCGCCGGGCCGGCGCTGCCCGCGGGGTAGAATTTCACCTCCGCCTGCGGCCAGCCCTTGAGCAGGGGATCGACCGCGGCCCAGCCGGCCTCGATGTTGTCGGCGCGCTGGAACAGCGTCGCGTCGCCGGTCATGCAATCGTAGAGCAGCGTCTCGTAGCCGACATTCGGCCGGTCGGCGAAGAAGTCCTTGTAGCGGAAGCCGGAGCGCACCCGGCCGATCTTCATCTGCGGCCCCGGCACCTTGACGTTGAACTCGGTGCTGACCCCGTGATCGGGATCGATCTGGATCCGCATCACGGTGGGCGCGAGGTCGGCCGTGGGGGTGTCCTCGAACATCTTGAACGGCGCCGGCTTGAACAGCACGGCGATCTCGGTGCGCCGCCCGGTCATGCGCTTGCCGGTGCGGACGTAGAACGGCACCCCGGCCCAGCGCCAGTTCTCGATGTTGAGCTTCAACGCGATGTAGGTCTCGGTGACCGAGTCCTTCGCCACGTGCGGCTCGTCCCGGTAGGCGGGCACGTCGCGCCCCTCCGAGGTGCCGGCCGTGTACTGGCCGCGCACCGCGTCCTCGGGTGGGATCGGCTTCACGGCCTCGGCGAGCTTGGCCTTCTCGGTGCGCACGGCCTCCGCGTCGAAGGAGTTCGGTGGCTCCATGGCGACCATGCAGAGCAGCTGGAACATGTGGTTCGGCACCATGTCGCGCAGCGCCCCGGTCGGCTCGTAGAAGCCGCCCCGCTCCTCGACGCCCACGGTCTCGGCCGCCGTGATCTGGATGCTGTCGATGTATTCCCGCCGCCAGACCGGCTCCAGCAGGCCATTGGCGAAGCGGAACGCCATGATCGACTGCACGGTCTCCTTACCCAGGAAGTGGTCGATCCGGTAGAACTGGCTCTCGTCGCCCTGGCGCAGGATGCGGGCGTTCAGCTCCCGGGCCGAGGCGAGGTCGGAGCCGAACGGCTTCTCGATGACGACGCGGCGGAAGGTGTCGCCCTCCTGCTTGAGCAGCCCGGCCTGGCCGAGCCCGTCGACGATCGTCCCGAAGAAGCGCGCCGCCACCGCGCAGTAGAACACCGCGCTGCCGGTGACCCGCTGCTTCACGGCCGCGTAGGTCTCGGGCTTCTCGAAATCGCCCTTGAGGTAGTGGAGCCGGTCCCGGATGAAGCCCCAGCTCTTCGGGTCGATATGGTCGGCGTGGAACTCCGAGGTCGGGTCCTTGCTGAACGCCTCCAGGGTCTGCGTGAGGTTCTCGCGGAGCGACTCGTCTGTGCCGTCGTTGTGATCGATGCCGAGGATCGAGAAGCCCTCGGACAGCAGGCCCGCCCCGGCGAGGTTGTAGAGCGACGGCATCAGCAGGCGCTTGGTGAGGTCGCCGCCGGCCCCGAAGATCACCAGCGTGCAGGGCGGCGCCGGCTGCGTGCCGCAGGCTGCCGTGTCCTTGAGGGCTGTCGTCGGCTCGGCCATCCCTGACTCCCGTGTGGCTGCAGTGCACCAAACCGGCCTGACAACCCGCCGCGGCGAGGCCCGTTCCGGTGCCCCTTGGGCTATGCTGCGCCGAGGCTAGGATCAAGGAACCCCGCATGCATACCCATTCCCTCGAGCCCTGGGCCCACAGCCACGTCTTCCTGGGCGACCGGCACGATCGCCACGCCCGCCGGACCTGGGCGGTGGTCGCGCTCACGGCCGTCACGATGGTGGCGGAGATCGCCGGTGGCACGTGGCTCGGCTCGATGGCGCTGGTCGCCGACGGCTGGCACATGTCGACCCACGCGGCGGCCCTGGGCATCGCGGCGCTCGCCTACCACTTCGCCCGCCGCCACGCGGACGATCCCCGCTTCAGCTTCGGCACCGGCAAGTTCGGCGACCTCGCGGCCTTCGCCAGCGCGCTGCTGCTCGGCCTGATCGCCCTGCTGATCGGTGCCGAGAGCCTCGACCGGCTGCTGCACCCGGTGGCGATCGGCTTCGGTCAGGCGATCCCGATCGCCGTGCTGGGGCTCGCCGTGAACCTCGCGAGCGTCTGGCTGCTGCACGACGACCACGACGATCACGGCCACGACGACCACGCTCACCACCACGGAGGTCACGCGCACGGAGGCTACGCGCACGGAGGCTACGCGCACGGCGGCCACGCGCATGGCGGACACGGCGGCCACGACACGAACTTCCGGGCCGCCTACGTCCACGTCCTGGCCGACACGCTGACGTCGGTCCTGGCCATCGTGGCGCTGCTCAGCGGGCGCTATCTCGGCCTCGCCTGGCTCGACCCGGCCATGGGCCTCGTCGGCACCGCGGTGATCCTGGCGTGGTCGTGGAGCCTGCTGCGGACGGCCGCCCTCGTGCTCCTCGACGCGCGGCCCTCGCCGGCGGCCACCCGGGAGATCCGGGAGCGCCTGGAGATCGGCGGCGACCGGGTCAGCGACCTGCATCTCTGGCAGGTCGGGCCGGGCCACCGGGCCGCCGTGATCGCCCTCGTCAGCGACGATCCGCAGCCGCCCGCCCACTACAAGGCGCGCCTCGCCGGGCTGAAGGGCCTGAGCCACGTCACCGTCGAGGTCCAGCCCTGCGGGGGGCACGCGGTGGCCTGAAGGTCTCGCGCGGACGCTCGGCCCGGCGGCCGCTACTCGTCGGGGCGGACCGCCTGGCCGCCCCGGTCGATCGGCAGGCTCGGGCCCTTCAGCTCGGAATCGCTCGGCAGGGCGCGCACGTCCCAGCCGCCGCCGAGCGCCCGGATCAGCGTGACCGCCGCGGTGAAGCGGTTCAGCCGCACCTGGAGGGCGCTGACCTCGTTGTTCACGAGCAGGTTCTGCGCGGTCACCACCGTGGTGAAGTTCTGGGTGCCGGCCCGGTACTCGTTGAGGGTGATCTCCACGGCCTTGCGCGACAGGTCCACGGCGGTGTCCTGCGCCCCCTGCTGCTGGCCGAGGATGCGCAAAGCCGCCATCTGGTTCTCGACCTCCGCGAAGGCGGCCAGCACCACCTGCCGGTAATTGGCCACCGCCGCGTCGTAGCCGGCCTCGGCCGAGCGCAGCGCCGCCGTGCGGGCGCCGCCGTCGAACAGCACCTCGCTGCCGGAGGCCGCCACCGACCAGACCTGGTTGGCCGCCGAGAGCAGGCCGTTGCGGGTTGCCCCCGAGATGCCGCCCTGGGCCGAGATCGTCACGGTTGGGAAGAAGGCCGCCACCGCCACGCCGATGCGCTCGCTCTGCGCCTGGACGAGGCGCTCGGCCTGGGCCACGTCGGGCCGCCGCTCCAGCAGGTCGCCGGGGATGCCCACCGGGACGCCCGGCGGGCTGCGCCCGATACCGGATACCGGGATCGACACCTCGGAGGGGGGCCGCCCGATCAGCGTGGCGATGGCGTTGACGAACTGCACCCGGGTCAGGCGCACCGCGATGGCCTGGGCCTGGATGGTCTGGACCTGGGTCTGCGCGGTGATCACGTCGGAGCGCGCCGCGACGCCGGCGGCGTACTGGTTCTCGGTGATCGCAAGGGTCCGCTTGAAGTTCTCGACGTTCTCGTCGAGCACCTTCTGGAGCGAATCGGCGTAGCGCACCGTCAGGTAGTCGGCCGCGATCTCCGCCTGGATGCTCAGGCGGGTCAGCGCGATCGTGGCGGCGTCGGACTGCGCCAGGGCCGCCTCGCTCTCGATGGTGCGGCGCGTGCCGCCGAACAGGTCGAGCTCCCAGCTCGCCTGGCCCAGCAGCGCCACGTTGGTGCGCGTGGTGGTGCCGCTGCCGGTCCGGGTGATGCTCGGCGCGCCGATCACCGTCGGGTACAGGGCCGCCTGCGCGGAGGCGACGAGCGCCCGCGCCTGCCGGTAATTCGCCACCGCCTGCCGGAGGGACTGGTTGTCGACGTCGACGAGGCGGATCAGCCGGTCGAGGGTCGGGTCCTTGAACACCCGCCACCAGTCGCCGCGCTCGACCGCGTCGCTGGGCCGGGCCTCGCGCCAGCCCTTCTTCCGCGCCGCGACGTAGGCCGGGCTGTCCTCCCGGACACCGCCCTGCTTGTAGGCGAGCGGCGTCTCCACGGAGGGCCGAGTGTAGTCCGGGCCGACCACGCAACCGGCAAGCAGCGGGGCGGCGAGGAGCGGGCCGGCGAGGAGGGATGCGAGGGTGCGACGCCGGCGGTCGGCGGAGGCAGGTTCGTGACCCGACGGCCGGACGGACGCGGGCGTGATGCCCACCGGCGCCCTCATCCCGAGGTGCCGGAGCGCGGCGGAGGTCGCGAAGGACGGCTCCAGCCAGCGGCGCGATCCCTGGAACCCGCCTGCCAGGTCCGCTGCCGCGGGCGCCTCGGGACGAGGGCGCGGGCCGGACAGACCTTCACACCCGACCGGAGTCGCCGCTGTTTCACGTGAAACCTTAACCATCACTCTCCGGCCGGCAGCGCCGCTTCTCCGCTCCGCCCGCCGCGCCTGCGCCGGTTGAGCACCCTGTGCCGGAGGCGATCGAGGGTCAGGTAGACGACGGGGGTGGTGTAGAGGGTCAGGATCTGGCTCACAATCAGCCCGCCGACGATGGCGATGCCCAGCGGACGGCGCAGCTCCGCGCCCTCGCCGTTGGCCAGGATCAGCGGCACGGCGCCGAGCATGGCGGCCAGCGTCGTCATCATGATCGGCCGGAAGCGCAGGAGACAGGCCTCGCGGATCGCGTCCACGGGATTCGCGGCCCGGGTGCGCTCCGCGTCGATCGCCACGTCGATCATCATGATCGCGTTCTTCTTCACGATGCCGATGAGCAGGAACACCGCGATCAGCGCGATGATGGTGAAGTCGGTGCCCGTCACCAGCAGGGCCAGCACCGCGCCGACGCCGGCCGAGGGCAGGGTCGAGAGGATCGTCAGCGGGTGCACGAAGCTCTCGTAGAGGATCCCCAGCACCGCGTAGACCGCCAGGATCGCCGCCAGGATCAGCAGCGGCTGGCGCGACGCGGAGGCGACGTAGTTCTTGGCCGCGCCGGCATACTCGCCGTGGATCGTGGCGGGCAGCTGCAGGGAGGCCATGGCCCGGTCGATGGCGTCGGTGGCGTCCGACAGGCTCTTGCCCGGGGCGAGGTTGAACGAGATCGTGGTCGCCACGAACAGGCCCTGGTGGCTCACCTGCACGGGGGCGCTGCCGGGCTCGATCCGCGCGAAGGCCGAGAGCGGCACCATCGTCTCCTTGGCGGCCGAGACCGGCGCGCTCGACGAGGCGCCCCCCTTGCTCGCCGCGATGGCGTTGGCGGAGGCGTTGCGGGCCGAGTCGGACGCGATGGCGGCGGCGTTCGAGGCGGTGTCGGCCGTGCTGGCGGAGGCGGGGGGGGGGGGCGGGGGGGGCCCCCCCCCGCGACGGCGCCCGCACTGCCCGAGCCGCCTACCGCTCCGGAGCCGGTGGCGACGCCGGTCGCGGCGCTCGCCGACGACCCGCTGCCCGGGCTGCTGGTGCCGGTCGCCGCGTTGGTGTTGACGGTCCCGCCCGCCGCCACCGTGCCGGCGACCGCGTTGGTGGTGGCCGAGCCCGGCGCGTTGCCGCCCGAGGTCGAGACGTAGATCTGCTTGAGCGTCTCCGGCGTCTCCAGGTAGCGCGGCGCGATCTCCATCACGACGTGGTACTGGTTCAGCGGGTTGTAGATCGTCGAGACCTGGCGCTGGCCGAAGGCGTCGTAGAGCGTGTTGTCGATCTTGTTCGGCGTGATGCCGTAGCGGAACGCGGTCGCCCGGTCGATCACGACCCGGCTCTCCAGCCCGCCCTCCTGCTGGTCCGAGGTCACGTCCGCGAAGGTCGGGTCCTTCTGCAGGGCCGCCACCAGCTTCGGGGCGGCGGCGAACAGCTCCTCGGCGGTGTCGCCCTGGAGGGTGTACTGGTACTGGGCGAAGCTCTGGCGGCCGCCCATCTGCAGGTCCTGGCGGGGGAAGACGTAGAGGCGCGCGCCCGCGACCTGCGCGAGCTTCGGCCGCAGCCGCGCCATCACGGCCGAGATCGGCGCCCGCTCGTTGAGCGGCTTCAGGCCGACGAAGACGTTGGCCGAGTTGGTGCCGCGGCCGCCCGTGAAGCCGACAACGCTCTCGACCGCCGGATCCGCCCCGACGATCGCGGTCGCCTGCGTCAGCTTCTTCTCCATCGACTGGAACGAGATGCGCTGGTCGGCCTGGATGCCGCCCATCATCTGCCCGGTATCCTGCTCGGGGAAGAAGCCCTTCGGGACGATGATGTAGAGGTAGACGTTGAGCCCGACCGTGGCGAGCAGGCTCAGCAGGACGAGGCGCGGATGGGCGAGCGCCACCTCCAGCGTCCGCGCGTAGGCCCCGAGCAGCCGGGCGAAGCCGCCCTCCAGGATCCGGATCAGCAGGTTCGGCCGGCGGCCGGCCGGCGGTTCGCCATTGGGGCCATGCCCCTCGGCCCGGAGCAGCCGGGCACACATCATCGGCGTGGTCGTGAGCGAGAGCACCAAGGAAATCAGGATCGACAGCGACAGGGTCACCGAGAATTCCTGGAAGATGCGGCCGACGAGGCCGCCCATCAGCAGGATCGGCAGGAACACCGCGATGAGCGACAGGCTCATCGAGATCACCGTGAACCCGACCTCCCGCGCGCCGATCAGCGCCGCCTGGAGCCGGGGCTTGCCCTCCTCGATGTGCCGCTGGACGTTCTCCAGCACCACGATGGCGTCGTCGACCACGAAGCCGGTGCCGATGATCAGCGCGGTCAGCGACAGGATGTTGAGCGAGTAGCCGAGCAGGTACATCGCCGAGAAGGTGCCGACGATCGAGATCGGCACGGCGACCGCCGGGATCAGCGTGGCCCGCCAGGAGCGCAGGAAGCCGTACACCACCAGGATGACGAGGCCGACCGCCACCAGCAACGTCTCCTCGGTGGCCGCGAGGGAGGCGCGGATCGTGGCGCTGCGGTCGCCCGTGAGCTTGATGTCGATGCCGCCGGGCAGGGACGCGGTGATCTGCGGCAGCGCCTCCTTCACGGCGTTGATGGTCTCGACCACGTTGGCGCCGGGCTGCTTGTAGACGAACAGCAGCACGCCCGGCTTGCCGTTGACGATGCCGAGGTTGCGCTTGTCCTCGACCCCGTCGAGCACCTGCCCGACATCGGTGAGCTTCACGGCCGCACCGTTGCGGTAGGCCACGATGATGTCGCGGTAATCGGCGGCCTTGCGGCCCTGGTCGTTGGCGTAGAGCTGGTAGCGGCGGTCGCCCGCGTCGATCTCGCCCTTGGGCGAGTTCGCGTTGGCCGAGGCGAGCGCCGCCCGGATGCCCTCGAGGCCGATGCCGTAGTTGAACAGGGCCGTGGGATCGAGCTCGACCCGCACCGCCGGCAGGGACGAGCCGCCGATATCGACGTTGCCGACGCCCGGCAGCTGCGACAGCTTCTGCTGCACCACGGTGGCGGCGGAATCGTAGACCTGGCCGCGGGTCAGGGTCTCCGAGGTCATGCCGAGGATGATGATCGGCGTGTCGGCGGGGTTGAACTTCCGGTAGGTCGGGTTCTGCCGGAGCGAGGCGGGCAGGTCGGCGCGCGCCGCGTTGATGGCGGCCTGGACGTCGCGGGCCGCGCCGTCGATGTCGCGGTTGAGGCCGAACAGCAGCACGATCCGGGTCGAGCCGAGGGAGTTCGTGGACGTCATCTCGTTGACGTCCGCGATGGCGCCGAGCCGCCGTTCGAGCGGCGCCGCCACCGTGGTCGCCATGGTGTCGGGCGAGGCGCCGGCCATCTGCGCCTGGACGAGGATGACCGGGAAGTCGATCTGCGGCAGCGGCGCCACCGGCAGCTTCAGGAAGGCGAACAGGCCGGCGAGCAGCACGCCGATCGTGAGCAGCGTGGTCGCCACCGGCCGCCGGATGAACGGCTCGGAGATGTTCACGGGCGGGGGCTCCCGTGAGGTGGGTGGGCGGCGGGCGCGGATTCGTCGGAAGAGGCGCAATCGGTTCCGTGCATCGCTCTCCCCCCTCTACGGAGAGAAAGGGTCACACCAGTTCGTCGGACACTGCCGCCGATGACGGAGCGCGACAGACCCCCTCTCCCGTGCGGGAGAGGGTTGGGGTGAAGGACGAGAACGCTCAGGATACGGCACGCGATTGATGCGCCGACAGAGCGCGCCTCGTTCTGAACTTTCTCGTCCCTCACCCTGTCCCTCTCCCGCACGGGAGAGGGGACCCGCGCCTGATCCTGAAGCCGTGTCGCCAAAGCGGACATGACAAGCCCCTCCCCCGCAGAGGGGGGAGGTGGAGCCGTGGGATCTTCCCGCCCCGTCACGGCAGCACCTCGCCGCCTTCGAGGCCTCGCCGCCCCGAGATCCGCCGCTCCAGCCGGTCGAAGGCCAGGTAGATCACCGGCGTGGTGAACAGCGTCAGCACCTGGCTGACGATCAGGCCGCCCGCGATGCAGATGCCGAGCGGCTGGCGCAGCTCGGAGCCGACGCCGGTGCCGAGGATCAGCGGCACCGCGGCGAAGAGCGCCGCCAGCGTCGTCATCAGGATCGGCCGGAAGCGCAGCAGGCAGGCCTGGAAGATCGCCTCGTGGGGCTCGAGCCCGTCCTCGCGCTCCGCCTGGAGCGCGAAGTCGATCATCATGATGGCGTTCTTCTTCACGATGCCGATCAGCAGCACGATGCCGATCACCGCGATGATGTCGAGCGACAGGCCGAACAGCATCAGGCCGAGCAGCGCCCCGATCCCCGCCGACGGCAGGGTCGAGAGGATCGTGATCGGGTGGATGAAGCTCTCGTAGAGCACGCCCAGCACGATGTAGACGGTCACGATCGCCGCCAGGACCAGGAACAGCTCGTTGCCGAGCGCCGATTGGAAGGCGAAGACCGAGCCCTGCGGCACCACCCGGAACGAGGGCGGCAGGCCGATCTCGGCCTTGACCTTGTCGATCGCCTCGACCGCCTGCCCCAGCGCCGCGCCGGGGGCGAGGTTGAACGACACGGTGGTGGCCGGGAACTGGCCGAGATGGGAGATCAGCAGCGGCGCCCGCCGCTCGCTGATCCGCGCGACCGCCGAGAGCGGCACCTGCCCGTTGGTCGCCGTGGAGGAGGGCAGGTAGATCGCGTCGAGGCTGCGGAGCGTCGTGTGCAGCTTCGGGTCGGCCTCCAGGATCACCCGGTACTGGTTGGACTGGGTGAAGATCGTCGAGATGATCCGCTGGCCGAAGGCGTCGTAGAGGGCGTTGTCGATCGTCGCCGGGGTGATGCCGTAGCGGCCGGCGGTCGGCCGGTCGATGGTCACGTAGGCGGCGAGCCCCTGGCCCTGGTGGTCGCTCGCCACGTCGGTGACCACGGGCGACTTCGCCAGCGCCTCGGTGAAACGCGGCACCCAGGTCTCGAAATCGTCGATGTTCGGGCTCTCCAGGATCACCTGGTACTGGGTCGCCGAGACCGCCGTGTCGATGGTCAGGTCCTGGACCGGCTGCATGTAGAGCCGCATGCCGGGCTGGTTGGCCGCCGCCGCCGAGATCCGCCGGATGATCGCGCTGGCCGTCGCGGTGCGCGCGTCCCGGGGCTTCAGGTTGATCAGCATCCGGCCGGAATTGAGCGTGACGTTCTGGCCGTCGACCCCGATGAACGACGACAGGCTCGCCACGTCCGGGTCCTTGAGGACGATCTCGGCCATCCGCTGCTGGCGCTCGGCCATGGCGGCGTAGGAGACCGACTGGTCGGCCTGGGTGATGCCCTGGATCACGCCCGTGTCCTGCACGGGGAAGAAGCCCTTCGGGATCACCGCGAACAGGTAGATCGTGAGCCCGAGCGTGCCGAGCGCCACCAGCAGCGTCAGGCCCTGGTGGTTGAGGACGACCCGCAGGGAGCGGCCGTAGGACTCGATCGTGCCGTCGACGGCGCGCCGGCCCAGGCGGGAGAGGACGCCCTCCCGGCGGCGGCGGCCGGCTTCCGGGACGTGCTTCAGGAGCCGCGCGCACAGCATCGGCACCAGCGTCAGCGAGACCACCGCCGAGATGATGATCGTGGCCGCCAGCGTGATGGCGAATTCGTGGAACAGCCGCCCGACCACGTCACCCATGAACAGGAGCGGGATCAGCACGGCGATCAGCGAGACGGTCAGCGAGATGATGGTGAAGCCGATCTCGCGGGAGCCCTTGAGCGCCGCCTCCAGGGGCGAGTCGCCGGCCTCCACGTGCCGGGCGATGTTCTCGATCACCACGATGGCGTCGTCGACCACGAAGCCGGTGGCGATGGTGAGCGCCATCAGCGACAGGTTGTCGAGGGAGAAGCCGTAGAGGTCCATGACCGACAGGGCGCCGACCAGCGACAGCGGCACCGACAGGCTCGGGATCAGGGTCGCCGACAGGCTGCGCAGGAACAGGAAGATCACCAGCACCACGAGCGCGATGGCGAGGCCGAGCTCGAACTGCACGTCCTCCACGGAGGCGCGGATCGTGGTGGTCCGGTCGGTGAGCGGCGCCACCGCGACGGCGGCCGGCAGGCTCGCCTGGAGCTGCGGCAGCAGCGACTTGATCTTGTCGACGGTCGCGATGACGTTGGCGCCGGGCTGGCGCTGGATGTTCAGGATCACCGCCGGCGTCGCGTCCGCCCAGGCGCCGAGCTTGGTGTTCTCCGGCCCCTCGACCACGTCGGCGACCTCCGAGAGCATCACCGGGGCGCCGTTGCGGTAGGCGATGATCGCCGCGTCGTAGGCCTTCGGGTCGCGGATCTGGTCGTTGGCGTTGATCGCGTAGGACTGCTTCGGCCCGTCGATCGTGCCCTTCGGCGTGTTGACGTTGAGGTTGGTGATGGTGGTGCGCAGGTCGTCGATGTTGAGCCCGTAGGCGGCGAGCGCCCGCGCGTTGAACCGCACCCGCACGGCCGGGCGCTGGCCGCCCGAGATGCTCACGAGGCCGACGCCCGCCACCTGGCTGATCTTCTGCGCGAGGCGCGACTCGGCGAGGTCGCGCACCTGGGTGAGCGGCAGGGTCTTCGAGGTCAGCGCCAGCGTCAGGACCGGCGCGTCGGCCGGGTTGACCTTGGCGTAGATCGGCGGCGCCGGCAGGTCGGAGGGCAGGAGGTTGCCGGCGGCGTTGATCGCCGCCTGGACCTGCTGCTCGGCGATGTCCAGCGGCAGGTCCAGGCTGAACTGCAGGGTGATGACCGAGGCGCCCGCGGAGGATTGCGAGGTCATCTGGTTGAGGTTGGCGAGCTGGCCGAACTGCCGCTCCAGCGGCGCCGTCACCGAGGAGGTCATCACCTCGGGGCTGGCGCCGGGATAGAAGGTCTGGACCTGGATCGTCGGGTAATCGACCGCCGGCAGCGCCGAGACCGGCAGGTTCAGGTACGACACGCCGCCGACGATCAGGATCGCCAGCATCAGCAGCGTCGTGGCCACCGGGCGGAGGATGAACAGGCGGGACGGGTTCATGGGCGCGCCGCCTTTTTCCCCTCTCCCCGCGGGCGGGGAGAGGCCCACAGGCACCCTGTTGTGGCCGCGGGAGGCGGGGGGGGAGGGGAAGGGGGGGGGGGGGGTCCGGGGGCCCCCCCCCTTTCCCCCCCCCCCCGGGGGGGGGGGAGAGGCCCGCAGGCACCTTGTTGTGCCTGCGGGAAGCGGAGGCGTAGCCGCAGCGGCGGTGAGGGGGAGATGCAGGATGAGGTTCCTACGGCCAAGCCCCCTCACCTTCGGCTGCCGCCTCGCTCCGGCGACGACAAGGTCGCCGGAGCCCCCTCCCCCCCCCCCGGGGGGGGGGGGGGGGGGGCACACGCGCGCCGCCCCCCCCCTCCCTCTGCGCCCCCCCTTGCCGTCCGCCTCCGCCGCGGCGCCCGGCCCGGCAGCCGCAGCCGCCGGCGCGCCCTCGGTGATGCGCACCGGCGCGCCGTCCTTCAGCCGGTCGGTGCCGTCCGTGACGACGCGGTCCCCCGGGTTCAGGCCGGAGACCACCACGGTGTGGGTCCCGTCGGTCTCGCCGGTCTTGATCGGCCGGACCGTGACCTTGCTGTCCCCGTCCATCAGGTAGACGTAGGTGCCGGGCGTGCCCTGGAGCAGGCTGGAATTCGGCACGAGCGTCGCGCCCCGCACCGTATCGACGGTCAGCTTGGCGTTGACGAACTGGTTCGGGAACAGCTCCTCGTCGGAATTGTCGAACAGCGCGCGCAGCTTCACCGTGCCGGTGGTCGTGTCGATCTGGTTGTCGACCGTGTCGAGGCGGCCGGTGGCGATCTCGTGGGCGTCGCCGCGGTCGTAGGCCCGCACGGTGAGCTTCGCGCCCGCCCGCACCTGCCGCATCACCCGCGACACGTCGTCCTCCGGCAGTGTGAACACCACCGAGATCGGGTGGAGCTGGGTCACCACCACGATCGCCGTGGAGGCGGCCGAGATGTAGTTGCCCTGGTCGACCTGGCGCAGGCCGACGCGGCCGTCCACCGGCGAGACGATGTGCGTGTAGGCGATGTTGAGCTTCTGCTGGTCGACCAGCGCCTGGTCGGCCGCGACCGTGCCCTCGTTCTGCTTCACCAGGGCGGCCTGCGTGTCGACGTTCTGCTTCGAGATCGAGTCCTGCCGGTTCAGCGTCTGGTAGCGCTGCAGGTCGAGCTTCGAGTTCTGGAGCAGCGCCTGGTCGCGGGCGAGCTGGCCCTGGTACTGCGCGAGCAACGCCTCGTAGGGGCGGGAATCGATCCGGGCGAGCTCGTCGCCCGCCTTCACGGTCTGGCCCTCCCGGAACTGCACCTGCGTGAGGTAGCCGCTGATCTGCGACTTCACCGTCACGGTGGCGAGCGGCGTCACGGTGCCGAGGCCCTGGAGCACCACCGGCATGTCGCCGGTCGTGGCGCTGGCGATGCCCACCGCCTGCGGCATGTCGGCCCCGCCGCGCCGGCCGCCGTGGCCGCCGGTGTGATGCGCCGTCGCGGGCTCGGCGCCCTTGCCGGTGCGCGCCTCGTACCAGCGGTGGCCGATCGCCCCGGCGCCGGCGAGCAGCACCAGGATCACGAGCCAGCGGATCGGGCGGAAGCGCCGCGTCCGGACCTCGCGCGCGGGCGCCTCGCCGGGCTGGTAGGCGCGGGCCGTGTCGGTCCGGATCGGTGAACTCTCGTTCATGCCTGACTAGAGCACAGGACGGTCGTCTGCGCGACCGGCGGCACCCTATCCCTCGCTGTCCAAGCCCCCATGCCGCCCCCGGAACGCCGCGTCCCGGAAGCCCGTCCTGAAGCCGCCCGGTCCCGCGGGACCCGACGGCTCCGATCCCGTGTACGGGAGCGTAAGCCCATAAAGCTGTCCGGGCCCCGAACGGCTCCTTACCGCGGCGTCATGGACACCCGCGGCCGCGCCGCTCGCGCACCTCGCGGCGCCCTCCACCGGTGCCCGGCCAATGCGCCGTCACTAGGGCGGCGACGTTTCACTCGTGTTGCTGGGGCCCGCCGGACGCGTCCGGTACCGCATAAGCGCGCAGCACCGCCCGGAACGCGGGATCGACCGGGGTGACGGCCACGGCGCAGCGCAGGCCGAGTCCGAGGCCGCCGATCAGCAGCGCCAGCACCAGGCAGCCGAGGAACGCGCGTGAGGAGGTCCGCATCGTCGTATCCGGAGGCCGACCCAGCGAGCGGGGGGTGAGCGGGTGCGGCCGCGGCCGGACATGCCGAAAGGGCCACCAACCCGCAAGTCGATGGCCCTTCTGGGGACCGGAGCGGCGCCCCGCTGACGGAGCGAGGGGGCGAAGCTCCGTCGGCGTGTGCGCCGCTCCGGCCGTGATCCGAACCTAAGAGACGGGTGATGAATGTCAACATTCGTCAGCCGGCGCTCGCGCCCCGGAGACCGGGTCTGTGCGACCGCGCACATTCCGCAACGCGCGACGGCCATGTTACAGGCCGGCGATGCCGAGACCCGCCATGCCGACTTTCTCGATGCCCGGCGCCGCGTGCCGTACCCCGTGCCGCGCCGCATGAGGTCCGCCGTCATCAACCCCGTCTTCGACGCGCTGCCTACGACCGTGTTCGAGACCATGTCGCGTCTCGCGCGGGTCCACGGTGCGATCAATCTCGGCCAGGGATTCCCGGACGATCCCGGACCGGCGGATGTCCGCGAGCGGGGCGCGCGGGCGCTGCTGGACGGCTGGAACCAGTACCCGCCGATGATGGGCCTGCCGGCCCTGCGCGAGGCGGTCGCGGCCCACTACGCGCAGCACCAGGGCCTCGCCCTTGATCCGGAGACCGAGGTGATGGTCACCTCCGGGGCGACCGAGGCCCTGGCCGGCGCGCTCCTGGCGCTGATCGAGCCCGGCGACGAGGTCGTGCTGTTCGCGCCCATGTACGACGCCTACCTGCCCCTGGTCCGGCGGGCGGGCGGCGTGCCACGGGTCGTGGCGCTCCGGCCTCCGGCCTTTCGCCTCGACGAGGCCGCGCTCGCGGAGGCCTTCGGGGCGCGGACCCGGGTCGTGGTGCTGAACAACCCCCTCAACCCGAGCGCCACCCTGTTCGCGCCCGAGGACCTCGACCTGCTCGCCCGCTACTGCCAGCGCTTCGACGTGACCGCCCTCTGCGACGAGGTCTGGGAGCACGTGGTGTTCGACGGCGCGCGCCACCGGCCGCTGATGGCGCTGCCCGGGATGCGGGAGCGGACCGTCAAGATCGGCTCGGCCGGCAAGATCTTCTCTCTCACCGGCTGGAAGGTCGGCTTCGTGATGGCCGATGCCCGGCTGATGCGCGGGCTCGCCAAGGCGCACCAGTTCCTGACCTTCACGACGCCCCCGAACCTCCAGGAGGCGGTGGCCTACGGGCTGGGCAAGCCGGCCCCGTGGTTCGAGGCGATGCGGGCCGGCTACGCCCGGTCCCGCGACCGACTCGCGGACGGCCTGCGCGGCCTCGGCTTCACCGTGCTGCCGGCCCGGGCCACGTGGTTCCTCAACATCGACATCGCCGCCCGCGGCCACGCCGACGACGTGGCCTTCTGCGAGGCCCTCGTCACCCGTCACGGCGTCGCGGCGATTCCCGTGAGCGCCTTCTACCCGGACGCCTCCGTGCGCGGCCTCGTCCGGCTCTGCTTCGCCAAGGACGACGCGACCCTGGATGCGGCGCTCGACCGCATGCGCGGGCTCCCGGGGGCCGGGGCATGAGGATCGGCTCGAGGGACGGCATGACGGGCAGCAGGACGGGCATCACGGCGGGCATCACGGCGGACCGCGCGCGCCGAGCGGGCGCCATCCTTGCGGGGATCCCGGCGGGGGGCCACATCGTTGGGGACGATGGCTTCCCGACGGATCCCGACCATGGACTTCACCCAGGCTGCCCAGGCCGGGCGTTTCGCCCGTGCCGAGACCTTCCCCGGGGGCGAGACCCGCGCCGGCACCCGGCCCCCCTACCTGTCGGCGGATCTCGGCCGGGAGGCGAGCCTCGCCCGGCTGGAGACGCTGGCCCACCTGATGGACACCGCCTTCGTCATCCCGGGCATCAACCGGCGGGTCGGGTTCGACGCGCTGATCGGCCTCGTGCCGGTGATCGGCGATCTGGCCGGCATGGTGATCTCGTCCTTCATCGTCTACGAGGCGAAGCGCCTCGGGGCGCCGCGCTGGCTGGTGGCCCGGATGGGCCTGAACGTGGCCTTCGACGGGCTGATCGGCGCCGTGCCGGTGGCGGGCGACCTGTTCGACGCCGCCTTCAAGGCCAACCGCCGCAACGTCCGGCTGCTGCGCCGCTGGCTGGAGCGCAGCGGCAACCTGCGTCCCACCGAGATCGACGGCACCGCGACCCGGCTCGACGGCTGAGCCTTCCCGGCCTCCGCCCCGCGGCCGACCGGTCGCGGGGCCGCCCGGATAACGGGGCGGCCGGTGCGCGCGCGACGCCGCTCGGGAGGCAGCACGGATGAACGAGGTCACGCGTCCCGGCGACAGCGAGGTCGTGCCCGCGCCGATGCCCGGTGCCCAGCCGCTGGTCCTGCGGCCGGACGAGGGCGCGCCGCCGCCGGTCCTGCCCGGGACCGCCGGCCGCCGCGCCCGGCTGTCGCCGCTCAACCGGCGCCGCCTCGACAATTTCCGCCGCAACCGGCTCGGCTACGGATCGTTCGTGATCTTCACGGTCCTGTTCGTGCTGAGCCTGTTCGCGGAGTTCATCGCCAACGACCGCCCGATCGTGATGTCCTACAAGGGCGAGTGGCTGGTCCCGGTCCTGGTCGACTATCCGGAGGAGAAGTTCGGTGGCTTCCTCGCCACGACCGACTACCGCTCCCCCGAGATCCGCCGGGAGATCGCGGCGAACGGCTGGGCGCTGTGGCCGCCGATCCCGTACGCGTACGACACGATCAACGAGGACCTGCCGACGCCGTCGCCGTCGCCGCCGACCTGGATGCTCACGGACGCGCAGTGCAAGCCCGTCGCCGAGAAGCTCGGCGGCTCGACCTGCGCGGACATTCCCTGGCACTGGCTCGGCACCGACAACACCACGCGGGACGTGCTGGCGCGGGTGATCTACGGCTTCCGCATCTCGGTCCTGTTCGGTCTGATCCTGGCCGCGGTCTCGTCGGTCATCGGGGTCATCGCGGGGGCCGTGCAGGGCTATTTCGGCGGCTGGGTCGATCTCGCCTTCCAGCGCTTCATCGAGGTCTGGGGCGGCATCCCGACCCTCTACCTGATCATCATCATCTCGGCCTTCATCGCCCCGGGCTTCTTCGTCCTGCTCGGGATCATGCTGCTGTTCTCCTGGGTCGCGCTGGTGAGCGTGGTGCGCGCCGAGTTCCTGCGGGCGCGGAACTTCGAGTATGTCCGGGCCGCCCGGGCGCTGGGCCTGTCGAATATCCGGATCATGACGGTCCACCTGCTGCCGAACGCCATGGTGGCGACGCTGACCTTCCTGCCGTTCATCCTGAACGGCTCGATCACCACCCTGACCTCGCTCGACTTCCTCGGCTTCGGCCTGCCGCCGGGCTCGCCGTCCCTCGGAGAGCTTCTCGCGCAGGGCAAGGACAATCTGACCGCGCCGTGGCTCGGATTGACCGGTTTCCTGGTCATCGCCGTGATGTTGAGCCTGCTCGTCTTCGCCGGCGAGGCCGTGCGGGACGCCTTCGATCCGCGCAAGACTTTCGCCTGAGGCCGCGCGGGTTGCGAAAATGACGCAGGGCCTCGCCCGGCGCTCGCACAACTGTACGAAGATTGCGCATTGTGCCCGCACGACCGGGCGGCAACCGTATACGATCGTCTAGGGCCGGCCCCTGACTCGAGGGTAAAGGTCTCTGCCGGCTGCGAAAACCCGCTTCGAGGAAGCGACTAGAATTCGCCGGGCGGACACCGATAAAGCGTCTCAGAAGTGTCCCTTAAGTGCCGCCAATGCAACCATACCCTGTAAGCCTCGCCGCGCGATGCAGAGTTAGACTTCGGTCTCATCACAGATAATTGTATGGCGCGGCTTGCATTTTTCGGACGCTGACTTAACTCGCGAAAAGTGGGGATCCCATCAGGCATTTGTGCCGAGGAATGAGAGAATGTCAGAAGCTGCGCCGACATCGCAATTGGATTTCATCGAGCGGACCGTGGACGTCGTCGCGGCCTACGTTTCCAACAACTCGCTGCCCTCGGCCGAATTGCCGGCCCTGATCGCGAGCATCCACGAGGCGCTGAACACGATCGGGGCCGGCCCCGTCGCTCCGGCGACCGAGAGCGTCGAGCGGCCGACGCCCGCCCAGATCCGCAAGTCGATCCGCCCCGACGGGCTGGTCAGCTTCATCGACGGGAAGTCGTACAAGACGCTGAAGCGTCACCTGACCAAGCACGGTCTCGATCCGCAGACCTACCGCGAGCGCTACGGCCTGCCGGCCGATTACCCGACCACCTCGGCGAACTACTCGGCGCAGCGCTCGGCGCTCGCCAAGAGCCTCGGCCTCGGCCAGCCGGGCCGGTCCCCGGCGGCCGACAAGGCGGCCGCCGAGGAGGAGGCTGCCGCTCCCGCCTCCGCCCCCGCCTCCGGTCGCCGCAAGACCGCCGCGACCAAGACCCGGGCGAGCCGCAAGGTCGAGGCCGCCTGAGCGCGGCCGCGAGGCCCGGACGGGGGCGGGCGATCGGAGACGATCGCGCCCGCACCGGTCCGGACCTGTTCGCCAGACCTCTCGGCCGGACCCCTCGCGGGGCGCGGCTCAGGCCGCGAGGCGCCCGTCCAGCGGGAACACCTTGGCGGGGTTCAGCATCCAGTCCGGATCGAACACCGCCTTGACCCGCATCTGCTGCTCGAGATCGACCTGGTCGTACTGGAAGCGCATCAATTCGCGCTTCTCGATGCCGACCCCGTGCTCGCCGGTGAGGCAGCCGCCGACCTCGACGCAGAGCTTCAGGATCTCGTCGCCCGCGGCCTCGGCCTTCTGCAACTCGCCGGGCCTGTTGATGTCGAACAGGATCAGCGGGTGCAGGTTGCCGTCGCCCGCGTGGAACACGTTGGCGACCCGCAGGCCCTTCTCGGCGCAGATCGCCCCGATCCGCTCCAGCACCGGCCCGAGCTGGCCGGTGGGGATCGTCCCGTCCATGCAGATGTAGTCGGAGATCCGGCCGGTGGCCCCGAAGGCCGACTTGCGGCCCTTCCAGATCGCGGCCGATTCCGCCTCCGAGCGCGAGACGCGCAGGCTGGTCGGGCGGAAATCCCGGGCGATCGTCTCGATCCGGGCCAGCATCGCGTCGCACTCGGCGTCCGAGCCCTCGACCTCGATGATCAGCATCGCCTCGGCGTCGCGCGGGTAGCCGGCCTGGGCGAAGTCCTCGGTGATGAGGATCGCCTCGCGGTCCATGTACTCGATCGCCACCGGGATGATCCCGGCCGCGATGATCGCCGCGACGCAGTCGCCCGCGTCCTCGACCTTCGAGAAGCCGACCAGCACCGGGCGCGCGCCCTCGGCGGCGCGCAGGATCCGCACGGTCGCCTCGGTGACGATGCCGAGCTGCCCCTCCGAGCCGCAGACGAGGCCGAGCAGGTCGTAGCCGCCGCTGTCGAGGTTCTGTCCGCCGATCTCCACGACGGTGCCGTCGTTGAGCACCAGGGTGACGCCGAGCAGGTTGTTGGTGGTCACGCCGTATTTCAGGCAGTGCGCGCCGCCCGAATTCATCGCGATGTTGCCGGCGATCGTGCAGGCGAGCTGGCTCGACGGATCGGGGGCGTAGAAGAAGCCCTCGTGGCTGACCGCCCCGGAGATCGCCAGGTTGGTGATGCCGCTCTGCACCCGGGCGGTGCGGTTGGCGAAGTCCATGTCGAGGACCTGGGTCATCTTGCCGACGCCGAGGATGATCGCGTCGGCCTGCGCGATGGCGCCGCCCGCGAGCGACGTGCCGGCGCCCCGGGGCACGACCCGCACGCCGTTGGCGTGGCAGTAGGCCATCACGGCGGCGACCTCCGCGGTGGTGGAGGGCAGCACTACGGCGAGCGGCATCTGCCGGTAGGCGGTGAGCCCGTCGGTCTCGAACGCCCGGCGCTCGTCCTCGCTGACCACCAGCGCCTCCGGCGCGACCAGGGGCGCGAGGCCGGCCAGGATCGCCTCGCGGCGGGCGAGGATCGCGGGATCGGGGTCGGGGAAGCGGATGGTCATGGGGCTCTTGCCCTCCTGGAGCCCGCGGCGCGGGACGGCGCGCGGGATGGCGTGCCGGGAGCATGGACCCCGGCGGCCGCGCCTTCAACCGGCGTGCGGCGCTGCGTCGTCCCCGCGTCACATTTCAACCACGACGGCTGCCTAGCGTCGCCGGAGACGCCTCGCTGCGCCGCTCCCCGATTCCGGCCCCCGGTGCCGGATCCGGTCGACGGGTCAAGAACGGACACGATGAACGCTCCCGCCTCCAGCGCCCTGCGCGACGACCGCTACGACGCGCCGTCGGCGCATCTCGCCACCACCCGCGACCTCGGGATCCGCAGCCTCCAGCTCGGCATCGCGGCCCTGCAGGAGGCGAGCGCGGCCTTCCAGGGCCGGCTCGGCGCGGCCTTCGAGGAGGCGGTGCAGACCATCCTGCAGAGCAAGGGCCGCGTCATCGTCAGCGGCATCGGCAAGAGCGGGCATGTCGGGCGCAAGATCGCCGCGACGCTGGCCTCCACCGGCACGCACGCCTTCTTCGTCCACCCGACCGAGGCGAGCCACGGCGACCTCGGGATGATCGCCCGCGACGACGTCATCATCGCGCTGTCCTGGTCGGGGGAGACCGCGGAACTGTCCGACCTCGTCGGCTTCAGCCGCCGGTTCTCGATCCCCCTGGTGGCGATCACCCGCAACGGCGAGAGCACCCTGGGCAAGGCCGCCGACGTGCTGCTGGAACTGCCCCGCGTGCGGGAATCCTGCCCGCACGACCTCGCGCCGACCTCCTCCAGCCTGATCCAGCTGGCGCTGGGCGACGCCCTGGCGGTGGCGCTCCTGGAGCGGCGCGGCTTCACCTCGGCGCGCTTCCACACCCTGCATCCGGGCGGCACCCTCGCGGCCCGCCTCAGGACGGTGCAGCAGGTGATGCACGGCCCCCAGGACATGCCGCTGGTGCACGAGACCGCCCTCATGTCCGAGGTGCTGATCGAGATCGCGGCCCGGCGCTACGGCTGCGTCGGCGTCACGGACGCGGCCGGGCGCCTCGTCGGCATCGTCACGGACGGCGACCTGCGCCGCCACATGGGTCCGGCGCTCCTCGACACGCCGGTCTCGACGGTCATGACCCGGGACCCGGTGACCGTGGAGCCCCACAAGCTGGCTCAGGCCGCGCTGGAGCTGATGAACCGCCGGCTGATCACGGCGGTCTTCGCCGTCACCGACGGCCGACCGGTCGGCATCGTGCACGTCCACGACCTGCTGCGCGTCGGCATCGCCTGAGGCCGTCCGGACCCGGCAGGTCCGATCCGCGCCCGCATCCCGCGCGGCCTCCGCGCCTCAGGACGGGGCGCAGGGTGCGGCGGCCGGGCGCCCTTCACAGCCGTGCCAGCAGCTCCGCTTTCTTGGTCGCGAACTCCGCGTCGGTGAGCACGCCGCGCGCGTGCAGGTCGGCCAGCCGCTCGATGGTCGCGAGGATCGCGTCCGGAGACGACCGGTCCGGGGCGGCCGGAGGGGCGGCCGCAGCGGCCGGCGAAGCGGTGTGGGCGGCCTTCGCCGGGATCTCGGCCGGATCCGCTTGACCCGGATCCGCTTGGCGCGGCGCCGCGACCTCCGCCTCGATCCGGCGCAGGCGGTCGAGGGCGACGGCCCCGGAAGGTCCCGTGAAGCCGAGGCTGCCGTTCGCCTGGGAGACGCCGGTGATGCGGTGCTCGCCGGTATCGTACAGCGCGACCCCGGACCCCGCGTCGACGGCGAGCCTCCTTCTGTCCGGGAAATAGGCGTAGCGCAGCCCGTTCTGCGCGCCGGTGCTGGCCGGATCCCCGAGGCCGGCCGGCCACCACTCGCCGCCGCCGCGGCGCGCCGCGGGCGCGGCCTCCGAGAAGCCCCCCGCCGGGAGCGCGCCGGCCAGCTCGGTGCAGAGCGCGTCGACCCGCGCCTTCAGCGCGTCGTCGAACATCCGGCCGACCATCACCATCCCGCCGGAAAACCACTGCCCCATCCCGCCGAGATCGGGATGGTCGAACTGCGCCATCGTGCCGTGGCCGCGCTCGAGGGCCCGGACCAGGTGGCGCACCGCGTCCGGGCTGACCCCGTGGCGGTCGGCGACGGCCTGCAGCCCGGGGACGGGGTCGAACGGCCCGTCGTCCCGGAACGGGTCGGACGCGGCGGTGTCGGACGGATCCATGAGCCAGCTCCCGAAGCGTCGGAGGGCGGACAGGAGGCGCGCGGCGGCGGCCCCCTGCCGGCCCGGGTCGAGCCCGTGGGCCTGCGCCCACGGACCTGCGACGGCGTCGCGATGCGGAGCCAATCCCCGGCCGTCCGAGCGGGTTCCGGCCCGCCTCAGCCGGCGGCCCGCGGGAACGGTCCCGCGATGGTGAAGTCGGTGATCGGCCGGCGGCCGTTCGGGGTCTCGCGGGGCCGCTGCTCCTCGGTGAGGTCCGCCTCGGGCGTCTTGCGGCCGACCGCGAAGGCGGCCTCGATCCGGTGGTTCTCGGGCAGGCGCAGCACCGCGGGCGCGCGGACGTGGTCGAACCCGACCATGCCGTGGGCGTGCCAGCCCTGGTGGATCGCCTGGAGCTGGAAGGCCAGCGAGGCGGTGCCGGCGTCGAAGGAGTGGCTGTAGGAGGGCTTCAGCTCGTCGCCGACCTTCATGAACCCGTTCGAGACCAGGAACAGGATCGCGCCGGTGCCGGACACCCATTTCTGATTGCCGGGCACCAGCAGGTCGAAGAACGTGTCCCAGTGAGCGTCGCCCCGGAGCGCGTAGAGGAAGCGCCAGGGCTGCGAGTTGTAGGCGGAGGGCGACCAGCGCGCCGCCTCGATCATCCGCATCAGCTCGGATTCGGGCAGGGCCTCGCCCGTGAAGGCGCGGGGCGAGTGCCGCTTCACGAAGACCGGATCGATGTCGTGGTCGGCGCGGCGGGGCGGGGGCAGGCTCAAGGGGTTCGTCTCCGGAAGGGCGGGGCGCCCGGGCCGGCCGAGCTTGCCCGAAAGGCCGGGCGGGAGGCAAACGCGGGATCGCCCCGGCCGCCGTGACGGTCGCGAAGGGCTCGAGCGGTTGCCCGGCGGGATCTTCGGAGCGCTGCCGTCTTTGCGAGCGGAGCGAAGCAATCCAGGCAGCGACACGACTGTCGATGTCGCGTTGCCCTGGGTCACTTCGCTACGCTCGTGGAGACGATGCAGGCCGCCCGATGGCCGCGGCCGCTCCGGTGACGATCTCGGCGCCCCCCCGTCACGCCACGCTGCGCTCGATCTCCTCCTCGTCGCAGATCACGCCGGCATTGCCCTCGAACTCGGCCGCGAGGTCGACGGGGGCGTGGGTCGGCGCCGGCGAGACCCGGTCGCGGGCGAAGGTCGCCAGGAACAGGCGCATGACGTGGCGCACGCCCGCGTCGTTGATGGTGCGCTGGTCCTCGTTGTAGTAGCGCCCGGCATTCACGTTGCTCGTGACGATGTCGTAGGCGGGGAAGTAGACCGCCCGCGGGTCGCCGCGGCCGACCACCTCGCCGGCCGCCACCCGCAGCACCGACTTGGAGTAGCTGTTCGACTCCATCACGTGCCGGTCCATGTAGGTGGCGATCATCGGCACCGGCGAGACCGTGAAGATCACCCGCGCCTTCGGGTTCACGCTCCAGAGCCGGTCGAGGAAGCCGTTGAGGTCGCCGAGCACCTCGCCCGCGCCGGCATTCACGCACTCGTAGAGCGCGGGGTCGAACGTGCCGCCCGCGACGCCGGGGGCGAGCGGCAGCGCCGCGCCGTCGGCCCGCCAGCGCCAGCCCTCGGTGAGGCCGAGCGTCAGCACGAACACGTCGAGCGTCTCGAACAGGCGGCGCACCTCGGCGAGGTGCGCGTCGCGCGCCGCGACCACCTCGGCCTCGCTGGCGAAGCCCGCCGGCTCGACGGTCGGGCGGAACGGGTCGACGTAGCGGCCGTCGTCGCGCAGCCACGCCTTCAGCTCCGGCTCGAACTTGCCGTAGGCCCGGTCGAACAGCTGCACGAACTGGCGCGTGTAGTAGAGGTTGCCGTAGCGCGCCGAGAACGTGCCGAACTGGCGGGCATTGGCCTCCTCGGCGCTCATGCCGGGGGTCGGCGGCTCGGTCAGGTAGTAGTTGAACCCGGCGCCGCGCACCGCCTCGGCCACCCGCTGGGCGAAGCACGAGCCGCCGGTGGCGACCTTGTCGGTCGGCCCGATCACGAACGTGTCCTTCGGGTGCGGATTGACCGCGAAGGGCGGCACGTTGGTGACGACCTTGCGCCAGAATCGCTCGGCCGGTAGACCCGTATACGGATTCAACGCCATCTTCGAACCCTCTTCTTCACGACGGCGGCAGGCCCTCGGGGGCGCTGTTCCGTCCGCTGACACCGGCACGCGACGTGGCCCTGAACGACCTGCCCCGGCGCGCCCGCAGCGCGTTCACCCGCTCGGCGCCCGATTGGACGCCTACCCGTTGGGCCCCCACCTGGGCGACACCATGGCGGAACCGCGCCCGCACCGCCACGACCCGTGACGGGCCGAGCATCGCGGTGCTGGGCAATTGCCAGGCCCGGGGCATCGCCCGGGCCATGCGCCTGCTCGCGCCGAAGAGCCCGGTCCGCTACCTGCCCATGGGCTCGCTGAAGCGCGACCACGGCCATGTCGACGGCTTGATCCGGACCCTGCGCGCCCACGACCACGTCTTCTCGCAGGCTTTCCCGGCCGGGCTGATCCCCGGCGGCGACGCCGCCACTGTGCGCGCGGCCGACCCGCGGCTCAAGCTGTTCCCGTCGATCGTGTTCTCGGCCTTCCACCCGGACATGGTCTATGTCGGGCAGGCCTCGGACCTCGCCGCGCTGAAGCTGACGCCGTCGCCGCTGGGCCAGTACCACTCGGCGATCGTCGTCACCGCCCACCGGCTCGGCCTCGATGCCGGCCGCGCGGCCGCCCTGTTCCGCGAGGACGTGTTCGCCCGCCTGGGCTACCTCGACCACTGGGATCCGGCGGTGCGCGAGCTCGTCGGCGCGGCCGACGCCCTGGGTTTCGGGCTGGAGCGCGAGGTGACCCGCTGGGCGCGCCGCGGCGCCTTCATGCACCTGATGAACCATCCCAAGGTCCACGTCCTCGGCGACATCGCGCGGCGGCTGCTGCAGGAGAACGGGCTCGCGCCCGAGCCCGTGGAGATCGAGGATTACCTCGGCGACGAGCTGGCCCAGGACGTGGTCTGGCCGATCTACCCGCCCATCGCCGAGCATTTCGGCCTGACCGGCTCGTACCTGTTCAAGACCAAGCCGCGGGGCGACGACTTCCCGGTGCTCTACGACCTGCCGGGCTTCGTCGCGGCGAGCTTCGCCCTCTACGACGCGATGCCCCCCGGGGATCTCGCCTGCCCGCGGGTCGAGGCCTGGCTCGCCGCGCCGGAGATCGTCGCGCTGTTCCGGGGCGGCTGAGGCGGCCTCCGGGAGCCGCGGTGTCCAGCCGGCGGACGCGTCGCTGCGCGCGACGACGGTCCCGCTCGGATGGGTCCGGGACTCAGCCCGCCGCGCAGAGCCGGCTGTCGGAGCCGGCCTCGCCCAGGCCCTCGACCATCATCCGGACCAGGCGGTTGACCTCCTGCATCTGGAAGGGCTTGCGCAGGAACAGGCTGCCCGGCACGCCGCTGCGGCCGTGCGTGTCGGTCGAGGTGTAGACCACCGGCCGGTCCGGGTGGATCGCCCGGAAGGCGTGGGCCACCGTCCAGCCGTCGATCAGCCCGGGCAGGTGGATGTCGGTGAACAGCCAGTCGATCGCCGCGCCCCGGTCGCGCAGGACGGTCAGCGCGGCCTCGCCCGTCGAGGCTTCGATCACCCGGATGCCGTGCGTCTCGCACAGGCTCGCGACGATCTCGAGGAGCAGGTAGCTGTCCTCGACGATGAGGACGCTCTGGGCGGGGCGCATGCGGGAGGTCCGGTCTTCGGCCCGCCGATAAGGGACCGATAGGGTTGAGGATCTCTTAAAGCCCGGCCCGCGACCGTTACCGGCGGAGGCCCGGCGCCTGTTGCAGCGCCGCAACCGGGGCGGCCGAAATGGCGCCTCGCGGGCCGCCGCCCCGCCGCCGCCGCATTCCGGGCGCGTCCGGGTGCGTCAGCGCACGCCGTCGATCGGTGCGGACCGTCACCACGCCCCCGCGCCGCCCGGCGGAACCGTCGCTTAACCAACCCCGCCTACCAACGGCGCCAGGAATACGCGGACCCGCCTCGAAGACCAGCAGCCGGCCTTCGGCACCGCTCGAGGAGTTTTTCAGACCATGCCCCAGCGTTTCCGCGCCGCCGCCCTCGGCCTCGCGCTCGTCGCCGCCCTCGGCCTGGGCGCCTGCAGCAACGACAAGGACCTCGCCGACGCCTCCGCCTTCGGGGCGGGCGCCGCGACCCCGGGCAGCGCGCAGGACTTCGTCGTCAATATCGGCGACCGGGTCTTCTTCGAGTCGGACTCCACCGACCTGACGCCGACCGCGACCGCGACCCTCGACAAGCAGGCCGCGTGGCTGCAGCGCTACCCGCGCTACACCTTCATCATCGAGGGCCACGCCGACGAGCGCGGCACCCGCGAGTACAACTTCTCCCTCGGCGCCCGCCGGGCCCAGGCGGTGAACGACTACCTCGCCACCCGCGGCATCGCGGCGAGCCGGATGCGGACCGTGTCGTACGGCAAGGAGCGGCCGGTGGCGGTGTGCAACGACATCTCCTGCTGGTCGCAGAACCGCCGCGCGGTGATCGTCCTCGACCGCGGCGCCGGCGCGTAGGCCGCCGCGCGAACGAGCCCGGAGGCGGCTCTCGGCCGCCGCCTCCGATCGATGCTCTCGATCACTCCTTCGACCCGCGCCGCAGTTTTGCCGCGGTGCGGCGCATCTGATAGGGCCTCGCGCCGACACCGGACCGCAGCCGAACCATGCCCGCCCGTCTTCGCACCCGCCTCGCCCTCGCCACCGCCGTCGGTGCCGTGCTCCTCGGCCACCCGGCCGCCGCGCAGGACGCTTCGGAACTGGTGGTGCGCCTCGGTCGCATCGAGAACCAGTCCCGGATGATGGCCGGGCAGATCGAGACCCTCCAGTACGAGAACCGCCAGCTCAAGGAGCAGCTGCGCAAGTTCCAGGAGGACGTCGAGTACCGCCTGAACGAGGGCAAGGGCGGCAAGCCCTCGGCCGCGCCCGCGCCGTCGGGGCCCGTCAACGGCGGCAATCCGGGCGCCGGCCGCCCCGGCAAGCGCGGCGACGCCTTCGACCCGTCGCACGCCCCCGGCGCGCCGGGCGCCCCGATGCAGCT